>NZ_DIHV01000160.1:0-80503 GCF_002420325.1 Marinobacter sp. UBA5687 | reverse complement strand
CTTGCCGACAATCATCATCATGTCAGCAAATTCGTCGATCACCACCACAATGAAAGGCAGGGTATCCAGCTCGGGGCGTTCCTGCTCATCATTTGCAAGGTATTCATCCGGCTTCCAGAGTGGATCCAGCAGCGGCTCTCCCTCCGCCCGGGCATCTTTCACCTTTTTGTTGTAGCCGGCGATATTGCGCACCCCCAGGCTGGCCATCAGCCGGTAGCGGCGCTCCATCTCGGCCACACACCAACGCAGGGCATTGGCGGCCTCTTTCATGTCTGTAACCACTGGTGCCAACAGGTGTGGGATGCCGTCGTAGATGCTCAGTTCAAGCATCTTCGGGTCCACCATGATGAATCGGACTTCGTCCGGTGTGGCCTTCAGCAACATACTCAACAGCATGGCATTCACGCCCACCGACTTACCGGAACCGGTGGTGCCGGCGACCAGCAGGTGGGGCATTTTGGCCAGGTTGGCAACCATGGGGTTGCCTCCAATATCATTTCCCAGAGCCAACGTCAGTGGAGAGGAAGATTCGGTGAACACTTTGGCACCCAGCACTTCGCTCAGGCGTACAATTTCACGCTCCTCGTTGGGAATCTCGATGCCGACCACGGATTTGCCCGGAATCACCTCGACCACCCGCACGCTGAGCACGGCCAGGGATCGCGCCAGGTCTTTGGCCAGGTTGGAGATCTTGCTGACCTTGACCCCGGGCGCCGGCTTGATCTCGAAACGGGTAATCACGGGGCCCGGATTAACCTCGACCACTTCAACCGATACCCCGAAATCACTGAGCTTCTCTTCGAGCAAACGGGACATGTGCTCCAGAGACTCTTCCGAATAGCCTCTTTCTTTGTGCTCCTCGGGAGGATCCAGCAATGAAATCGGCGGAATCGGGCTTTCAATGTCTTCCAGCAGAGAGCCCTGGCGGTCATCACCCTTTTTCGGCGCTCCGCCCTGCTCTTCTTTCTTGAACGGTGAAATCTTCAGGGAACGGGCCTTGGCCTTTTCAGCCGGGGGAGGCGATGGCTCTGACTTTACATCCCGAGAGCTGAAACTCTCCAGATGCTCTGGTTCCGCTATGGATGCAGGCAGCCCTTCGATAGCCGGTTCTTTCCGCTCGCGCTGGGGCTCCCGAGCCCTGGTATCCTCTGCGGGTTTTGCACGACGACCAAATATCCGCTGCCACCAGCTCTGCTGGCCTGACTTTCGGTCTTTTTTACCCTTCTCGCGAGCCCGGACTTTGTCACGCACAACCGGGGGTTCCGGTTCGGGCTTTGGTGCTTCCGCCCTGGCTGCTGGAGTTTCCTGGCCGGTGTTTTTTTCAGCCTTCTTTCCTGCCCCGGCGAATAGAGCTTTGGCCGCCAGGCCAAACTTCAGGGTCAAGCCTCCCACCTGGTCCATCAACCGGAACCAGGACAAGCCGATCGTCACCGTCAGGGCAAAGAGAAAAATGGCAATCAGCAGCAGCGTGGTCGCCGGAAGATTAAAAAACCGCACCATGGCCTCAGACACCGCAGTGCCCAAAACGCCACCTGAGGAGGCGCCCAGGCCAAAAACGGAGTAGAGAGAAAGCAGACTGGTCGCAGACAGCAGAATAAGAACAAAGCCACCAAAGCGAACCATGAACAGTGGCCAGTGCATATCGAGCGGTTGGTGCCGACGGCGAATCAGCATGATGGCGTAACCGGCAACCATCACCGGAAACAGCCAGGACACATGGCCAAAGAAATCCATGAACAGGCTCGCCAGCCAGGCACCGGTGCGACCTGCGTAATTCTGCACACGGATATCGTGGCCAATGCTGGCCCAGCCAGGGTCAGCCGCATTGAAGGTAAACAGGGCCATGGCGAGATAGATGCACAGCACAATCAACGCAATGACCGCGCCTTCCCTGGCCCCCTGAGCCATCAGGCGACGAAATCGCTTCTGCTTGTCGGTCAGTTCTGTGGCTACTGCTTTCTTCGCTTTCGCGGATTCCGCCATGAATGCTCAAACCGTCCGGTTGTTAATCTTTCAACGCCTGGAAACCTCTGTCCAGATCGGTTTTCAGATCCTTGATGGATTCGATACCGACTGACAGGCGAATCAGGTTCTCGGTAATGCCTGCCCTCGCCTTGTCCTCGGGAGAGAGGCGTCCATGAGTGGTTGTCGCCGGATGAGTGATGGTGGTTTTCACATCCCCCAGATTGGCGGTGATGGAAATCATCCGGGTCGCGTCAATAAACTTCCACGCCTGTTCCCGGCCACCCCTTACCAGGAAGGAGAGCACGCCACCAAAGCCGTCCTGCTGTTTTTTCGCCAGCTCGTGCTGCGGATGGCTCCGCAAGCCTGCATAGTAAACTTTCTCCACACAGTCCTGCTGTTCCAGCCACAACGCCAACTCTAACGCATTGTCACAATGGGCGCGCATACGAATCGGTAAGGTTTCCAGGCCCTTCTGGAACACCCAGGCATTGAACGGACTCATCGTCGGGCCGGCGGAACGGAGGAAACCATAAATCTCGTCCAGGTATCTCGCCGGCCCAACCACCACGCCACCGACACAACGGCCCTGGCCGTCGAGATACTTGGTGGCTGAATGAATAACGATGTCGGCGCCCTGCTCCAGTGGCCGCTGCAGCACGGGTGTGCAGAAGCAGTTGTCGACCACCAGCAAAGCATCGTTTTCACGGGCGATGGCCGACAAGGCCGCAAGATCCGCCACTTCACACAACGGATTGGACGGGGTTTCCAAAAACAGCATCCGGGTGGCGGGGCGAACCTCAGCCTTCCACTCATCGGTGTTCGTCAGGCTCACAAAGCTGGTTTCCACGCCAAACCGGGCCATGTACTTCTGAAACAGTACGTTGGTCGTCCCAAACACACCTCGGGAACAGATCACATGGTCGCCGGACTTCAGCAGAGACATGCAGGTGCTGAGAATGGCAGCCATACCTGAAGCAGTCGCAACACCACGCTCTCCCCCCTCCATGGCAGCAATTCTGGCTTCAAATGCCTGAACCGTCGGGTTGGTAAACCGGGAGTAGATATTACCGGGCTCTTCACCGCCAAAACGGGCAGCCGCCTGGGCCGCGCTACCATAGACGAAGCTGGAGGTCGGGAAGATTGCATCGCTGTGTTCGAGCTGCCCGGTACGAATCTGCCCTGCCCGCACGGCCAGGGTATCGACCGACATGCCTTCCAGGTCCGATTCGGGAATCCAAACGTGTTCTTCTCGGCCGAACGTCATGACAGTCTCCTGGCGTAATTGCGGGTGTCAGTCTTCATCATTGTGCAGGTCAATAATGGCGTTGTCGTCATTCGCGACCTGACTGGTTGAGCGCTTCTCATCCTTGCGAAGATCTTCCAGCCTGGTCAGGTAAGCTTCATCCACGTCGCCGGTAATGTAATCCCCGGTGAACACCGAGCATTCCCAACCGTCGATGTCTTCATTGACATCGTTGACACAGGAAATCAGGTCTTCCAGATCCTGATACACCAACCAGTCAGCTCCGATCAGATCACGTACTTCTTCTACAGTGCGGTCGTGGGCAATCAGCTCGCTGGCCGAGGGCATGTCGATGCCGTACACATTGGGATAGCGCACGGGGGGAGCCGCTGACGCAAAATAGACATTGCGCGCTCCGGCATCACGAGCCATTTGAACAATTTCCTTACAGGTAGTGCCCCGTACGATGGAATCGTCTACCAGCATGACGTTCTTGCCACGGAATTCCAGGTCAATCGGGTTGAGCTTCTGGCGTACCGATTTCTTACGCATTTTCTGGCCGGGCATGATAAAGGTACGGCCAATGTATCGATTCTTGATAAAGCCTTCGCGGTACTTCACGCCCAACTGATGGGCCATTTGCATGGCGGACGTACGACTGGTGTCCGGAATGGGAATGACCACGTCGATATCGTGGTCGGGTCGCTCGCGCAGGACCTTGTCTGCCAGCACCTCGCCCATCCGGAGCCGGGCCTTGTAACAGGAAACGCCGTCCATGATCGAGTCCGGACGGGCAAAATAGACATGCTCGAAAATACACGGATAGAGTTTGGGTGATTCGGCGCACTGTTCTGAATACAGGGTGCCATCGGTTTCAATATAGACGGCCTCGCCCGGAGCAATGTCACGAACGATGCTGAAACCGGCAGCATTAAGGGCGACGCTTTCCGACGCGATCATGTATTCATTCTGGCCCTCTTCATTTTCCCGGACACCGTAGCAGGCGGGCCTGATACCGTTCGGGTCCCGGAAACCGACGATGCCATAACCGGTGATCATGGCGATAACAGCATAGGCACCTTTGCAACGCTTGTGCACTGCGCGCACAGCGGAAAAGATCTCGTCCTTGGTGGGGTTCAGCTTACCCAGTTTCTGCAGTTCGTGGGCGAACACGTTCAGCAGAACTTCAGAATCCGAGTTGGTGTTGATATGGCGCAGATCGGTTCGGAACAGATCGCTGCTCAGCTCATCGGCATTGGTCAGGTTCCCGTTGTGCGCCAGGGTAATGCCGTAGGGACTGTTCACATAGAAAGGCTGGGCCTCCGCTGAACTTGAGCTACCCGCCGTGGGATAACGCACATGCCCGATGCCCACGTTACCCACCAACCGGCGCATATGGCGAGTATGGAAAACATCCCGCACCAGTCCATTGTCTTTACGTAAAAAGAATCGGTTGTCCTGGAAGGTAACAATACCCGCCGCATCCTGGCCACGGTGCTGAAGAACAGTCAGTGCATCATAAAGAAGCTGATTGACGTTGGAAGTACTGACGATACCGACAATGCCGCACATGGCTGGATATATCTCCGAGTGTTAAAACTGAATGTTAACGGGATGCAGACGCGGGTTCCACGCCTTCAGGTTCTGCGGACGCCTCCGGGGCTGTCTGAGCGCCCTGCTCCGGACCGAGGAAGCGGGCAAATTCGTCGCCGAGCGTGCGCCTGGACCAATCCTCAACTACCGCAAGGCGTTCAATCATGACCGACGTTCTCCACCAGGTATCCTCGGCCAGCGGCGTGTAGCGCGTGAAGGCAATGGCGACAATCACAACCACAACCCCTCTGAGAAGACCAAACCCCATGCCGAGTACCCTGTCCGTTGCTGACAGGCCGGTCGCACGCACCAGGTGGCCGATCATATTGTTGATGATCGCGCCAACGATCAGGGTGCCAAAGAAAAGGATGGCAAACGCTGCAATCAACCGCACCAGCGGTGTTTCCACCGTGGACTCCAGAAGAGATTGCATCTGGGGGTGAAACGTCCGGGCGATGATAAATGCACCAACCCAGGTAACCAGCGACAGCGCTTCACGGACGAAGCCCCGCTTCAGACTGATAAGCGTGGAGACGGCAATGAGGGCAATGATGACCCAGTCTATCCAGATCAGCGCTTCCATGGAAAACCCGGTGGAGAAAACGAAAGGCGGATTCTAACAGGAAACCGGGTGACACCAAACTGCCGAAGCCAGATTAAATCCGGCAACGGCCAGTTATTTGTCGCCGGTGGTGACCAGGCTGTTCAAGCCGAAGGCTTTATCAAGGGCCGCCTTGGCTTTCTGGGCATCGTCTTTGTTGACGAACGGGCCGCTGAATACCCGGGTCAGGGTGCTATCGCCGCGATCAACCTGTTGCAGGTGGGCGCCGTACCCCATGTCGAGAACCTTGTCCCGCAAACGCCGGGCGTTGTCCTGGTTACCAAAACTGCCAAGCTGCACCACCCACGCACCTTCAAGTGAACCGGTAAACTCGGCCTTATCGCCAGGTTCTGCAGCGCCTGTGGAGGCAGCATCTTGTTTTTCGGCTGGCGCCGCAGGCTCCGGCTCAGCAGAGGATTCTGCCGGTACTGGTTCCACCTGTTGGGAATTTGGCTCCGGGGCGGGCTCCTCCTCGGCAACAGCGTTTTCCTCGATGATCCGGAAACCGGCCGCCGGCTCGTCGTTAACGGGCGGCGCGGAACTCCTGGGTGCCTCTGCGCCGACGGTCTCGTTATCCGGATACTGAGATTCAGGCATCTCAACTTCGGGGAACGGAGGTTCCTCGGGAATGGTGATGGGGGTTGACTGTCTTTGGGAATGGGGCTCGTCAAAAATCATCGGCACGAAAATAACCGCGAGTGAAACCAGCACCAGTGCGCCAATGATCCGCTGCTTCAGTCCATCCACCTGAGAGGGCTCCCGTTAACAACCTGTTTGATCACGATACTAACCGGCCACTCGCCAGAACTCAAAGCTTCCCAGGAACCTATGGACAAACTTTAAGACGCTTCCGAAGCCGGCAGAAGCTCTTCCCTGGCCAGAGCAACCGTGAAGAACGAACCGAACACCACGACCCGATCACCGGACACTGCCTCGCCCATGGCCGCTGCGAGAGCCTCAGACACAGAATCAAAAACGCCGGGCGTTCTCTGAAATGGCACGCTTGCGATACGCTTCATCAGGCTGTCGGAATCAAGCCCTCTGGCAACATTCAGGCCCGCCAGGTACCACTGATCAACGACGGACGACATGGCACCGACCACACCCTCCACGTCCTTGTCTCCCAACGCGCCGTACACAGCCAGGATACGCCCGTGGCCATCACCATCACATCGAAGGCTACGGAGGTTGTCAGCGAGCCAGGCAGCAGCATGGGGGTTGTGACCAACGTCTATAATGACATCCGGATCGTGATGAATGGTTTCAAACCGGCCTGGAACCCGCACGCTATGTATCGCATGCTGAAGGCTTTCCAGTGAAAGCTCCGGTACGAGTTGCCGGGAGAGCACCGCCGCAGCCGCCACACTCTGGACAGGCAAGGGGCTGGCTGGCAACTCTATCTTCTCGTCGCCAATAGTGAGCAAAACCTGTCCGGGAGCACCGGGCGCAAGCGTATAATCACGGCCGGTGAGCTTCAGCGCCACCTTCTGCGCCGCGGCCTGTTGAAGGACCGAGGATGGAGGATTTGGATCCGCACAAACGGCGGGTATACCCGGTCTGAGGATCCCCGCTTTTTCAAAACCAATGACTTCCCGGTTATCCCCCAGAAAACCAATATGATCGATATCTACTGACGTGATCACCGCGTAGTCCGGGTCCAGCACGTTGACTGCATCCAGGCGACCTCCCAACCCGACTTCCAGCACCCAATTCTCAACGCCGGCGTCTGCAAATGCGACAAAAGCGGCCAGCGTTCCGAATTCAAAATAGGTCAGAGTCACCCCGCGGCGAGCCGCCTCCACCCGCTCGAAGGCGGTCACCAGGGTCGCATCGGAAATCTCCTGGCCACCAATCCGAACCCGCTCGTTATAGCGGAACAGATGGGGGGACATATAAGCCCCGGTGCTCCTGCCGGCTGCCAGCAAAATCGACTCAAGTGCCGTAACCGTGGTGCCTTTGCCATTGGTCCCTGCCACGGTAATGATGCGAGCCTGAGGCTTGCGCGGGAACAACCGCCGCAGAACCACCAGTACCCGGTCCAGGCCGAGATCTATTTCTGTGGGATGAATGGCTTCGAGCCAGTGCAGCCATTCTTGAACAGACGCCCCGAGGGCCGGAGGCCCAACGGGGGCTGAGGAGGATTCAGTGCCCTTCTGGTTCATCAACGTCCGGCTTTTCAGTAACTTCAAATTCGATGGGGGCTTCGGTGCCGGGCTTTTCCTGGGCAGTAAACTTGGCCAACAGATGGGCGATGCGCTCACGCATCTGATGACGATGCAGAATCATATCAATGGCACCATGTTCCAGCAGAAATTCGCTGCGCTGGAAACCTTCCGGCAGTTTCTCGCGCACGGTTTGCTCGATAACCCGTGGGCCCGCGAAACCGATCAGAGCGTAAGGTTCAGCAATATTGAGGTCACCCAGCATAGCGAGGCTGGCCGATACACCACCAAAGACCGGATCGGTCATCACTGAAATGTATGGTATGCCTTCCTGCTTGAGCTTCTCCAACACCGCCGCGGTCTTGGCCATCTGCATCAATGACAGGATGGCTTCCTGCATGCGGGCACCGCCACTGGCGGAAAAGCAGACCAGCGGAATCCGGTGCTCAAGAGCCACATTCGCTGCCTGGACAAACTTCTCGCCAACCACCTGACCCATCGAACCGCCCAGGAAGTTGAACTCGAACGCGCAGGCAACCAAAGGGACACCCATGGTTGTACCACGCATGGTAATCAGCGCATCTTTTTCGCCGGTCGCTTTCTGCGCCGCCGCGAGTCGGTCCTTGTAGCGCTTGCTGTCTTTGAACTTCAGCCGATCTGACGGTTCGAGGTGAGCTGCCAGCTCCTCACGCCCGTCTTTGTCCAGAAAGATATCCAGTCGACGACGTGCAGACACCCGCAGATGGTGATTACACTTGGGGCAAACGTCCAGGTTCTTCTCGAGCTCCGGCTTGTACAGGAAGGCACCGCATTTGGGGCATTTCTTCCATAACCCTTCCGGCACTCCGGTACGTTGCCGTGATTCCGAGCGAATCTTGCTCGGCATGATTTTGTCCAGCCAGTTACTCATGCTCTCGTCCTGTCCTTTGATGCCTGGATAATGCCCGCTCAGTGAGCGAGGCTGTCCAGCGCTTCGCGCATCGGGTGCAGCAGATCCGTCAGTGCGTTACGCAAAGCGTCAGGATCTGTCTGATGTCGGGCTATTGTATCGACCAGAACACTGCCAACAATTACACCATCGGATACTCTGCCTACTGCAGCGGCAGTTTCCGCATCCCTGATACCAAAGCCCACACCCACCGGTAACGCCGTGAGCTCGTGCACGTGGGCCACTTTCTTCGCGACTTCATCAACATCAATGGTTGCGGACCCGGTCACGCCCTTGATAGAAACATAGTACACATAGCCGGATGAGTGCTCACTGATCGCCTTGATCCGGTCATCCGTGGTTGTCGGCGCCAAAAGGAAAACCGGATCCAGATGGCGGTCGGCAAACAGCGGTGCTACCTGATCAGCCTCTTCGGGAGGCAGGTCAACCGTCAGAACGCCATCGACACCTGCGTCCGCTGCCGCATCTGCAAACGCTTCATAGCCCATGGCCTCCATCGGGTTCAGATAACCCATCAGCACCACCGGGGTATCCGGATCGGTCTTGCGGAACTCCTTGACCATCGCCATCACCTGACGCAGCGACGTACCGTGCTTGAGCGCCCTTTCACAGGCCAGCTGAATCACCGGACCATCAGCCATCGGGTCCGAGAACGGCACGCCCAGCTCGATAATATCAGCACCGGCAGAGACCAGGGTATGCATCAGGCTGACCGTCTGATCCGGATGTGGATCGCCCGCTGTAATATAGGGAATCAGCGCCTTGCGGCCCTGCTCTTTCAATGCTTTCAATACGCCTTCAATTCGGCTCATGCCTGCTCCTGATACCTTCAGATCTCAATGCCATCAAGCTGGGCAATGGTGTGAATATCCTTGTCGCCGCGACCGGAGATGTTGATCACCAGCATTTGGTCCTTGTCCATGGTTGCGGCCAGCTTCACGCCATAAGCCACGGCGTGCGCGGTTTCCAGCGCCGGCATAATCCCTTCCACGCGTGTCAGTTTACGGAAGCCATCCAGGGCCTCGTCATCAGTCACTGACACATAATTGGCTCGACCAATGTCTTTCAACCAGGCATGTTCGGGCCCCACTCCGGGATAGTCCAGACCAGCACTAACGGAATGTGTTCCGGCGATCTGGCCATTCTCATCTTCCATCAGGTAGGTCCGGTTACCATGCAGCACTCCGGGGCGACCGGCACAAAGCGGCGCCGCATGTTGTCCGGTTTCAATCCCCAGACCACCGGCTTCAACACCATAAAGCTCCACGGACTCATCCGCCAGGAACGGATAGAACATACCAATGGCGTTAGAACCGCCACCGACGCAGGCCACCAGTGCGTCCGGCAGTTTACCCACTTTTTCCATGGCCTGTTTACGGATTTCTCGCCCAATCACCGACTGGAAATCACGCACCAGTAAAGGATAGGGATGCGGCCCTGCCACAGTGCCGATGATGTAGAAAGTATCATCCACATTCGCGACCCAGTCGCGCATGGCATCATTCATGGCATCCTTAAGGGTTTTCGTACCGCTCTGAACGGCATGGACGGTCGCGCCCAGCAGTTTCATGCGGTACACGTTCAGGGACTGACGCTTGACGTCTTCTGCCCCCATGAATACGTGACATTCAAGGCCCAGACGGGCACAAACCGTGGCGGTGGCTACACCATGTTGACCGGCGCCAGTTTCTGCAATGATGCGCTTCTTGCCCAGAAAACTGGCCAGCAGGGCCTGGCCAATGGTGTTATTCACCTTATGGGCACCGGTGTGGTTGAGGTCTTCGCGCTTGAGCCAGATTTGTGCGCCACCGGCTTCCCGAGTCAGGCGCTCTGCGAAATACAGCGGGCTGGGACGGCCAACATAATCGGCGAGGTCATTATCAAAAGTCGCCTGGAATTCCGGATCCTCCTTCAACCGAAGGTACTCCTTTTCCAGGGTCATCAGAGAATCCATCAGGGTTTCTGAAACAAACCGTCCACCAAAGGCACCGAAGTGACCTCTCGCATCAGGAAGCGCCTTCAACATTTCTTCAGTCAGTTTTACAGACACGGTGAACCTCTTTGAAAAATTGAGACAATTTGGTGGCGTCTTTCTTACCCTTGCTCTCTTCCACCCCACCGCTGACGTCAACAGCCCAGGGGCGTACCTGCTCAATCGCGCGGGCTACGTTATCAGATGACAACCCACCGGCCAATATCAGGGGCAAGGGCCTGCTTTCAGGAATCAGTGACCAGTTGAACGACTGGCCGGTACCGCCATAGCGGTTTGGATCCCAGGCGTCCACCAACAAACCGGAAGCCTGATGATAATCGGCAAACGCCTGTTCGATCTGTCCGGGCTCACGCACCCTGACGGCCTTGATCCAGCGCCGGCCAAAAGACTGGCAGAACTCCGGACTCTCATCGCCATGGAACTGCAGGAGATCCAGTGGCACAGCATCCAGAACGGCTTCGACATAATCCCGCTCAGGATTCACGAACAGTCCAGTAACCGCCACGAACGCAGGAACCTTGGCGGCCAGGATTCGGGCCTGCTCCAGATCGACCGCTCTAGGGCTCGGCGCATAAAACACCAGACCTATGGCATCGGCGCCACAGGCTACCGCGGCTTCCACATCCTGCGGGCGCGTCAGGCCACATATTTTTACGCGGGCTGTCATGCAGGAGCCTTTCCCTGTTTCGGGTGTATGTGAGTTGGTGTGATCGGCGCGTTGCTGGCCGGGTCAAACCAGGGAGTAACGAACGCCGGTCCACACAATGCCTTGGGAATCCCGAAGGACTCAGGATAACCGACATCCACCAGGTAGAGCCCGTAAGGAGGGGCGGTCACACCGGCAAGTTTGCGATCACGGCGTTCCAGAATATCACCAATCCAGCCTTCAGGCTGCTGACCATTACCAACCGCCATCAAGGCACCGGCAATATTGCGTACCATATGATGAAGAAAGGCGTTGGCCTGCACATCTATTACGACAAACTCTCCGCATCGGGTTACCGAAATCTGCTCCAGAAACCGAACCGGAGTCCGGGACTGGCAACCGGCAGCGCGAAATGAGGAGAAGTCATGCTCGCCGACCAGTGCCTGGGCTGCACGATGCATTCTTTCGGCATCCAACGGACGAAAGGTCCAGGACACCTGTCCACGCTGGATCCCCGGGCGCACCGGATGATTGTAGATCACATACCGGTAACGTCGGTAAATCGCGGAAAACCTGGCGTGAAAATCGCCCTGACCGTTCCCTGCCCAGTGCACAGAAATGTCATCAGGTAATGCCGTGTTCATTCCCATGACCCAGGAACGAAGGTTTCGAACCGATGGCGTGTCAAAATGGGCTACCTGAAAACTGGCATGCACGCCGGCGTCGGTGCGGCCTGCACACACCAGGTCGACCGGATGGTCGGCAACGCGGGCCGCGGCCCGGGAAAGTTCTGCCTCCACCGAACGCACGCCACTCTTCTGCAATTGCCAGCCATGAAAGGCCTGACCGTCGTACTCAAAGATGATGGCAACCCGTCCATTACCAATGGCGTTATCTGTGGTGAGAGGCTGAGGCGTGAGGAACAAGTGCTGACCCGATTGCTGTCCACTGAAAAAGCAAAACGCCGGCTCAATGGCCGGCGCTTGCCGCGGTTAGTTGATTATAACGAATCAGGAGAGATTTTTAAGAAGCTCTTGTGCTTCTGCCTTCTGTTCTTCGTTACCCTCAAGAGCAACTTCCTCCAGAATATCCCTGGCACCGTCGCTGTCACCCATTTCGATGTAGGCCCGTGCCAGATCAAGTTTGGTGGCGGCTTCATCGGTACCGGCGAGGAAATCAAAGTCATCCTCGTCGTCCAGAGCGCTCTCATCAATATCCAACCCGCTATCACTGCGAGTGGAGCCTTCATCGAGTGAGTCTGACGCCACAGGCACTACTTCGTCCTCCAGCTCTTCAGGAGCCGGTTCGGCCTCAGCAACCTCTTCTGTCTGCTCCGCCAGCTCTTCCGGATTCTGCTGGTCAACGCCCGGCTCATCAGCCTCGGATTCGCTGAGCGCATCTTCCAGCCCAAGCTCATCTTCCAGGGATGGTTCGTCTTCCTGAGGACCTGCAGGCTCTCCGTTATCAGAGAACTCTTCCATCAGCGCCAGATCTTCATCAGACACATCCAGCTCCAGGTCATCCAGATCAGATTCGCCGAGCTCCAGTTCAGAGGGGTCTTCATCCTCGCCGGCAACCTTATCCAGCTCCGCATCAAGCTCGTCCAGGAAGGACTCGTCAAGCGAATCAGACTCCAGGTCCAGATCCGATACCTCGGTGTCCTCCGGCTTAACTGGCTCTTCTTCCGTCGACTCAAGGTCGTCATCAAGATCGAAGCCCAGCTCAAGATCGTCTTCCTGATCCGAACCGGTACCAGACAGATCCGCCTCAACCGGCGCCGCTTCATCGGCTTCGAAGGAGGGCCCATCTGAACCGGCGAGTGCGTCGTCTTCAAAGGCCGACTCGAAATCCAGACTGAAGTCCTCTTCTTTGGATTCGGAAGTCCCGGCTGCCTCATCCAGACCGGAATCCAGATCAAGTGAAGCGTAATCCGTTTCGGTGGCGGACTCGTCTTCAGACTCCGGTTCTTCACCAATGCCGGACAGATCGTACTCAATCATGTCATCCCGGCCATCGGATTCTTTGCTGACATCGGATTCCAGCTCACCGAACTCGTTTTCATCAGCGGGCTCTGAAGTGGCTTCAAATTCGTCAGCTTTCAGCTCGTCAGAGATATCCCAGTCATCCGAAGCCTGCTCGGTGGCCGGCTCTTGCTCTGGCTGACTGCCGAACGAATCCGAGCGCAGTTGGGATTCAAGGTCGTCGATGCTGGGCATCGCTTCAGCTTCAGCAAGGCGCTCCCGGAGGGATTCAGCTTCCTGGATAGCTGCCTCATCATCCAGCGCTTCAACTTCACGGTACTGCTTTTCAAACGCGTCGCGGTCCTGATTGTCCGCATACACAGACAACAGCTTCAGGCGCAGATCAGTACGGCTGGGCTCACGTGAAATGGCGTTCTCGAGCACCTGGGCTGCCTGATCGTGACGACCGTAAGCAACATAGGTTTCTGCTTCGGCAATGGCATCACCGGCTTCCGCTTCTGCCTCATCCTCATCTTCGAGACTGAGGTCGAACGAATCACCGCCTTCACCTTCATCACTGTTCAACTGGTCGTAGAACTCTTTCTCTCGATTGGCGTTGCGTCGTGCCACGAGCAGCAACAAGAGAAGCAGAAGGATCAGACCACCACCAAGTGCAATCTGATACATCGGGTTGTTCAGGATGCCGTCAATAATATTACCCGGAAACGCCTTCTCAGGGGCCGTTACTGGCTGCTGCGGCTTTGGCTGCTGGGCCTGGGGGACGGCCGCTGGGTCAGGTTCAGATGATGATTCCTGCTCGGTAACGGCAGGCTGCTCTGCCACCACCTCATCCGCAGCGCCCGCGTCGACATCACCACCAAACGGCTCTTCACCTGCAATATCGGCTTCGTCCGGAGCCATGGCGCTATCTTCTTCCGCCATCGCTGTGTCGGCCGATTCACCATCAGCGGCTTCATCAACCTGGCCGTCTGCTACCGGTTCTTCTCCGGTGCCGGCACCCAGATCACCTTCTACAGGTGCTGTCGCCGGGTCAGCGTCAGACTCGGTCACGCCAGTGTCGGTCGGGGCCGGAGACTCTTCTTCCGACACCATACCCTGCATATCCGCAAGCTGGCTGTTCTTCAGTTCCAGCAACCGCTGCAGGGTCTCAACCTGGTCCTGTAGATCCTGGACACGGGTATTGAGTTCGTCATTTTCGCGTTTTGCGGCCTCCAGCTCTTCCATCGCAACTGCGGAACCGGCATCAACACCGCCCGGCAGATCGCCGTCACCACCGGCAGAACCACCGTCTTCGGTAGACCGGGATTCCGATTCATCGGCAACCAGCAGGCGCAACTCATCACCCGCTGCCGCCTGAGTAGCACCCTGTCCTGCCGCAGCCTGGGCGGTATCCGTTGCATCAACGGTTCTCGGAGACTGGAATTCCTGGTTCTGCTGTGCAACTACCCGATTGGCTTCAGCGCGGCTACGGCTCCGAATCTGATCGAGGGAAGGAATCCGCAACACCTCACCACGCTTCAGGCGGTTAATATTCCCACCAATGAACGCGTTAGGATTCTGATCCTGAATCGCGAGCATAACCTGCTGCATGGAAACCGAACCATCCGGACGTACCTGCTGGGCAATGGTCCAGAGTGTGTCGGAGGGCCCTGTCGGACCAAACGTATCTGCCTGATAGCCCCGCGACATGGAGCCTTCTGCTGCCGCCTGACGGCGAACAGATTCCTGGCTGCGCGCCGGCTGCTGTCGGGTGGCTGTCGTGGCCGGAGCACTGACTTGCTCCTCAATACCAGATTCCTCGGCGTAGACCGGAGGATCGACCAGCACGGCATATTCCCGCATCAGGCGACCATTGGGCCAGGTCAGCTCGAGCAGAAAATTCAGATACGGCTCGCGTACTGGCGCCCGGGAGGAAACATTGATGGCCAGGTTGCCATCCGTCCCGGTAACCACTTCAAACCTTAATTGACTCAGAAACTGGTGGCGGTCCAGGCCGACGCGCTCATAGGCGGCCTCCGGTGCCACATTGACGAACACTTCACCGGGATCAACACCGCGACTCTGATTCAGTGATATTTCTGCATCCAGTGGCTCATTCAGCCAGGACTGGAGCTCAATTTCTCCAAGTCCAAGCGCCTGAGCCATTCCAGAGCCGAGCCCTCCCGCCAGCGCCAGGGCAACCGCAAGCTTGCGTACCTTCATGCTTATTCCTTTCCAGTCTCCGTTATTCTTTACTGCCGTATCTCAACAGAATCGGACGAGGTTGGATGACTTTCGCCTTGTTATTTCTCGTTTTTATATCGCAATTATACCGTTCGGTTTGGCAAGTATTGTTGATAAAACCCGTTTTATCAATCAATCAGCTGCAATCCTTGCACCGTTTTTTTATCTATCGGGCGGAACTCCTTAGCGCCCTTGAAAATAACAGGGGCGGACGCTGAAATCAGCCTCCGCCCCTGACCGGCTTGCAAAAAACCGGACACAGTTGGCATTAATTACCGCTGTGTAACACTTTTTAACGTTCCTGAAGGATTCGCAGCATCCGACGCAGCGGTTCTGCGGCACCCCACAGCAACTGGTCACCCACCGTGAAAGCGGAAATATACTCCGGCCCCATGGACAACTTGCGAATACGACCAATCGGAATACTCAACGTGCCGGTCACTTTCGCCGGAGTGAGCTCCTGCATGGTGGCATCGCGATCGTTGGGAATGACTTTCACCCAGTCGTTTGCCTTGGCCAGAATGCCTTCGATTTCGGAAACCGACAGATCTTTCTTCAGCTTGATGGTCAGAGCCTGACTGTGAGAGCGCATGGCGCCAATCCGCACGCAGATACCATCAATAGGAATCGGGTTGTCACTACGACCCAGAATCTTGTTGGTCTCGACGCCCGCTTTCCACTCTTCCTTGCTCATGCCGTTATCGAGCTGCTTGTCGATGAACGGAATCAGACTACCTGCCAACGGCACACCGAAATGCTCGGTGGGGAAATCGCCAGAACGCATGGTGTCGGTTACCTTGCGATCGATTTCGAGGATGGCGGAAGACGGATCAGCCAGCTCAGATTTGACGCTCTCATTCAGCGTACCCATCTGGTTCAACAGTTCCCGCATATTCTGGGCACCAGAGCCGGAAGCGGCCTGGTACGTCATCGGAGACACCCACTCGATCAGATCCTGCTCCAGCAGGCCACCCAGGGCCAGCATCATCAGGCTGACGGTGCAGTTACCGCCGATATAGTCCTTTACGCCCTTGTCCAGAGCCGCGTCGATCACATTACGGTTAACCGGATCCAGCACGATCACAGAGTGATCGACCATACGCAGGGTGGATGCCGCATCAATCCAGTAACCGTCCCAGCCTGCATCACGCAGCTTCTGGTAAACCTCAGTGGTGTAATCGCCGCCCTGACAGGTAACGATCACATCCATCCCCTTGAGGATGTCGATATCGAACGCATCCTGCAGTGGAGGAACACCATCTTTGCCTACGTCCGGAGCCGGCTTCCCTGCCTGGGAAGTGGTAAAAAACACCGGATCAATGTCGGCAAAATCATTTTCTTCGCGCATGCGCTGCATGAGGACCGAGCCCACCATGCCACGCCAACCTACAAGTCCAACTCGCTTCATGTGCGACCTTTGAACCTCGTTTTATGCCCACCCTCTACCGTTATCGCTGGCAGGGACAGGATGGATGATCCCGCAACGGCTGCATCCTGCCGTTGTCGGGTCTCGATCAAGCAAACCAGTGGTGCTTTAAAGCGCGTTCAGAACCGCCTCACCCATGTCGCGGGTGGATACCTTCTGACCGCCTTCCGACATAATGTCGGCGGTACGCAGCCCCTGGTCCAGTACCTTGCTGACCGCCGCCTCGATGGCCTGGGCAGCTTTTTCCTCATTCAGGCTGTAACGCAACATCATTGCAGCACTGAGGATGGTAGCCAGCGGGTTGGCAATGCCCTGCCCGGCAATATCCGGCGCCGAGCCGTGACACGGCTCATACATACCCTGCTTGTCGGAATTCAGTGACGCTGAGGGAAGCATGCCGATAGAACCGGTGAGCATTGCCGCTTCGTCAGAAAGAATATCACCAAACATGTTGCCAGTCACAATCACGTCGAATTGCTTGGGCGCACGGACCAACTGCATGGCCGCGTTATCCACGTACATATGGGAAAGCTCCACGTCCGGGTACTCGCGCTTCAGGTCTTCCATGATTTCCCGCCACAGCACGGTTACTTCCAGCACGTTGGCCTTGTCAACCGAGCACAATTTCTTGCCCCGCTGCTGGGCCGCCTCGAAGGCAACCCGGCCAATACGCCTAATCTCGGACTCGGTGTACTGGTAGGTGTTGTAGCCCTGGCGCTCACCGCTTTCCAGTTCACGCACACCACGAGGCTGACCAAAATAGATACCACCGGTCAGCTCGCGCACGATCAGAATGTCCAGCCCTGAAACCACTTCCGGCTTCAGGGACGAGGCAGACGCCAGCTGAGGATACAGAATGGCCGGACGCAGGTTGGCAAACAGCTCAAGATTGGAACGCAGACCCAGCAGCCCCTTCTCCGGGCGCTTCGCCATCGGCAGGCTGTCCCACTTTGGGCCACCTACGGCCCCCAGCAGGATCGCGTCAGCCTTACGGGCCTTCTCCAGGGTTTCTTCAGGCAGCGGTGTGTCTGTTTCATCAATCGCCGCACCACCAACGAGAGCAGACTCAAAACCAAGACCCAGACCGAACTGGTCATTCACCTTATGCAGAACCTTCTCCGCTTCTGCCACAATCTCCGGACCAATGCCGTCGCCCGGCAGGAGCAATACATTACGGGACATAATCCAATTCCTTGTTAATCAGTTTCCAGTATTAAACAACCAGGGAGCGGTCTTGCGCCGAGATTCTTCATAAGCGCGAATGGTATCCGCATCTTCCAGGGTCACGCCAATGTCGTCCAGACCGTTCAGCAGGCAATGACGACGGAAATCGTCCACCTCAAAACTGAACGACTCGCCACCGGGCGTCGTCACCGTTTTCGATTCGAGATCGACCGTCAGCTGATAGCCTTCATTCTCTTCGGTTTCCCGGAACAGCTTATCAACCACTTTTTCATCTAAAACAATGGGTAAAAGTCCATTCTTAAAGCAGTTGTTGTAGAAAATATCAGCAAAACTCGGAGCAATAATCACCCGGAAACCGAAATCATCCAGCGCCCATGGCGCGTGCTCACGACTCGAACCACAGCCAAAATTGGTCCGCGCCAGCAACACGCTGCCGTTTTTGTAGCGATCCTGGTTCAGCACAAAGTCCGGATTCAGGGGGCGGTTGGAGCAATCCTGATCCGGCTTGCCTTCATCCAGATAACGCAGCTCATCGAACAGGTTCGGGCCAAAGCCGGTGCGCTTGATGGACTTCAAAAACTGCTTGGGAATGATCATGTCCGTGTCCACATTGGAACGGTCCATGGGGGCAACAATGCCCTGGTGTTGCGTAAATGCTCGCATGGTCTCTCTCCTGTGGCTCAGTTCATCAATTCACGGACATCAACGAAGTGGCCAGTCACCGCTGCCGCGGCGGCCATCGCCGGACTCACCAGGTGGGTACGGCCACCAAAGCCCTGACGACCTTCGAAGTTCCGGTTGGAGGTAGACGCACAATGCTCGCCCTGCCCCAGCTTGTCGGCGTTCATGGCCAGACACATGGAACAACCCGGGTCACGCCACTCCAGACCCGCCTCGATAAAGACCTTGTCGAGACCTTCCTGCTCCGCCTGGGCTTTGACCAGACCGGAACCCGGAACCACCATCGCCTGCTTGAGGCTCGCAGCCACCTTGCGGCCCTTAACCACCGCCGCAGCTTCCCGCAGATCCTCAATCCGGCTATTGGTGCAGGAACCGATAAACACGCGATCCAGCTTGATATCGGTAATCTTCTGATTCGGTTGAAGCCCCATGTACTTCAACGCGCGGACGATTCCCTCGCGCTTAATGAGATCCTCTTCCTTCGCAGGATCCGGCACCGCGCCCTCTACACCAACCACCATCTCCGGCGACGTACCCCAGCTCACCTGAGGCTGAATGGCGGAACCATCAAGCTCAACCACTTTGTCGAACACCGCATCATCGTCGCTGTGGAGCGTGCGCCAGTATTCAACCGCCTTGTCCCAGGTCTCGCCCCTGGGCGAAAACGGACGACCTTTGACATACTCGATGGTGGTGTCATCCACTGCCACCATACCCACCCGGGCACCGGCTTCGATGGACATATTACAAATGGTCATCCGGCCTTCCATGCTCAAATCACGGATCGCCTCGCCACCAAACTCAATGGCATAGCCGGTACCACCAGCGGTGCCGATCTTGCCGATGATCGCCAGAACCACATCCTTGCCGGTCACACCCGCGCCCAGCTTGCCGTTCACCTTTACCAGCATGTTCTTCATCTTCTTCTGGACCAGGCACTGGGTCGCCAGAACATGCTCCACTTCAGACGTGCCGATACCATGAGCCAGACAGCCAAAAGCGCCGTGAGTAGAAGTATGAGAATCACCGCAGACAATGCTCATGCCCGGCAACGTCGCACCCTGCTCCGGCCCAATCACGTGCACGATGCCCTGGCGCTGATCCTTGATCTTGAACTCGAGAATCCCGAATTCGTCACAGTTCTTGTCCAGCGTCTCCACCTGAGTGCGGGACACCGGATCCACAATGCCGTCGATACCTTTGTCACGATCCGTGGTCGGAACGTTATGATCCGGAGTGGCAATATTGGCATCAATCCGCCAAGGCTTGCGGCCAGCCAGACGAAGGCCCTCAAAGGCCTGAGGTGATGTCACTTCGTGCAACAATTGACGATCAATGTAAATCAACGCGGAACCATCGTCCCGCTGCTTGACCAAATGGTCGTCCCACAATTTGTCGTATAAGGTCTTGCCCGCCATGATTCTCTCTCACTCTCTGGGGGTTTCTGTTTCTGCTTCGAATGATGACATCATACCCCTGCGCCACGAATAACCTCAATTCATGTTTTTTATGCTTTGCATTCCAAACAGGAATCAACAATAGTAGAGCCATACTTCGGCGCAGGTCACGAACGGGCGGGTAAGGCTTTTCAAAACACGCCTACAAGCACATCCCTGTGGGCTCGTTTCGGGCCGTCCTTGGCCCTCAACGGTTTTGAAAAGCCTTACCCGCCCGTTCGCTCCCCCAACATGAGTCGGGAAGTCCTGAAACCTGCACCCAAGTATGAGGAGCAGATTCAGGAACCCCCTCCCAAAAATGTCGGAGGCCATGGATGGCCGGAGAGAAGCGCACACGGACGTGCTTGTAGCGGTTTTTGGGAGGGGGTTCCTGAATCTGATCCCTGCACCAACGTGGAATCCACCCATCAATTGGAGCAGCAACTATGGACGCAAACTCCCTGAAAGCATTCCTGACAATCGTCGACCAGGGTTCCTTCTCAGAAGCCGCTGAAACCCTGCACCTGACACAGCCAGCCATCAGCAAACGCCTGGCCGCCCTGGAAACCCAACTGGACACCCGACTGATCGACCGCAGTAACCGGGAAATCCGCCTGACCGAAGCCGGCACAAGACTCCTCCCCCATGCCCGCAAAATCCTCGACGAAATCCACAACGCCCGCATGGCCCTCACCACCAGCGCCGACAGCATCGGAGGCGAACTCCACGCCATCGCCAGCCACCACATCGGCCTGCACCACCTGCCCAACTGGCTGCGCCGCTACCGCCGGGAATACCCTCAAGTGGATCTGCATCTGCAATTCATGGAGTCCGATGCCGCCTACGACCAGATGAATAAACGCAATGCTGAGCTGGCCTTTGTGACCCTCAGCGACAGCATGAATCCGGAGTTCTCCATCCTCGCCCAGTGGCCAGACCCAATGGCCTTCGTGGTTGGGAAAGAACACCCTCTCGCAGCACTGGCGAGTCCTGCACTTTCTGACCTCGCGCCACACCCGGCGTTGCTACCGGACACCAGTACCGCCACCTACCGGGTGGTCAGTCGTCTGTTCCTGGAAGCCAACCTCACCCTGAAACCCCTCATGCCAACCAACTATCTGGAAACCATCAAAATGATGGTAAGCGTTGGCCTTGGGTGGAGCATTTTGCCGGTTAGCATGCTCGATAACAGCCTGAAAGTGCTTGAAGTGCCCCACCCTGTTACCCGGGTTCTGGGTGCCGTGGCGCTCTCCCGCCGACAACTGGGTAGTGCCGCGCAGGCATTGCTGCAGATAGTAGAAGAGGAAGAAACGCGACCAGAGTCCAGTCAATGATCGTGCTGGAGCTGAGGTGGCGGCTGCAAACCCCGCCAGGTTACGATAATCGCAAGGGCCATCGCGGCGGCACCACCCCAGAACGCCGCGGAGGTACTGAAACCATCCACCAGGAAACCGGATAACCATGCACCGAGCGCCCCGCCGGCGCCAAAGGTCAGGCCACTGTAAAGAGCCTGACCCTGGCCATGATGGTGCTTACCGAAGAAGCCCTGAATGTATTGGACGGATACTGCATGCAATGCGCCGTAAGAAGCCGCATGCAGCAGTTGGGCAAAGATCAGCACCGGCAATACCGACGTAAGCTCGGCAATCAGGCCCCAGCGGATCATCGTCAGCACCAGCGCCCCCAGCACCACCTGCCGTACACTAAAACGCCGGGATAGCCTGTGCATAATCAGAAACAGGCCGATCTCCGCGATGACTCCGAGTGACCACAGTAACCCGATGGCCAGTTTGCCGTATCCATGTTGTTCCAGGTGGATACTGAAGAAGGTGTAGTAGGCACCATGTGATACCTGAAGCAGAAAATTCATCGCGAAAAAAGCGATCACAGCCGGATGGGTGACAATTGCTTTGAGGCTTCCGACAGGTGCAGATTGCTGCTTGCGCTCGCCACGCTCGGAAGGCACCAGAAATGCCGAGACGGCAATCCCTGCAAATACGGGCAATAACAGCCACGGCAAGTACTGAATCTCCACCAGCTCCAGTAGCCCGCCGACCAGAGCCACTGCGCCGATAAATCCTACAGAGCCCCAAAGACGAACCTTGCCGTACTTGTCCCGATGCTTGCCGAGTACCCGCAGGGTAATGACTTCATACAGCGGCAAAATGGCGTTCCAGAAAAAGGTGAACACCAGCATGACCAGCAACAGACCGTAGAATCCGGGTTCCAGAAACACGCCGGCGAAAAACAGCGAGCCGAAAATAGCACCAAATCGTACCAGGCGGACCCGCTGGCCGGTCCGGTCACCGATGTAACCCCAAACGCTGGGTGCGACGATCTTGGTTAGCTGGATGGTCGCCATCAATGTGGCGATCTGGAGATAGGAGTAGCCCTGCCCCTCAAGATAGAGGGACCAATAGGGCAAAAGCCCTCCAAGGAGGGCGAAAAACCAGAAATAGAGGTTCGACAGCCGCCAGTAGATGGTAGCGCCTCCCCTGAATCAGAGCTGGCCGAGGACCGGCGTGGTGACTTCTACATCGCCGTTCTGACCGCGATGACGCAGGTAATGGTCCATCAGGACGATCGCCATCATGGCTTCGGCGATGGGCGTCGCGCGGATACCGACACAGGGGTCGTGCCGACCAGTGGTGATCACCTCTACCTGGTTGCCGTCTACATCAATGCCCTTGCCGGGCAACCGCAAGCTTGATGTTGGCTTAAGGGCAATACTGGCAACAATCGGCTGGCCGGAGGAAATGCCGCCCAAAACACCACCGGCATTGTTGGAAAGGAAGCCTTCTGGCGTCATCTCATCCCGGTGCTCTGTCCCTTTCTGCTCGATGCAATCAAAACCGGCACCAATCTCCACACCCTTGACCGCGTTGATGCTCATCAGGGCGTGAGCAAGATCGGCATCCAGACGATCAAAAATCGGCTCACCAAGACCTGGAGGGACCCCCTCCGCAACCACATTGATGCGGGCGCCAATCGAATCCCCTTCTTTACGCAAAGCATCCATGTAGGCTTCCATCTCGGAGACCTTGTCTGCATCCGGACAAAAGAACGGATTCTGGTGAACCTGCTCCCAATCCAGCTTGTCTGCCTTGATCGGCCCTAACTGGGAAAGATAACCCCGCACTTTGATCCCGAGGCGCTGCTCAAGAAACTTCCGGGCGACGGCGCCGGCAGCAACCCGCATGGCGGTTTCCCTGGCGGAAGAGCGACCACCCCCACGATAATCCCGGGCACCGTACTTGTGGTGATAGGTGTAGTCTGCGTGAGCAGGACGGAACTGGGCAGCAATCTTGGAATAGTCCTTGGAACGCTGGTCGGTGTTTTCGATAATCAGACCAATCGGTGTGCCCGTGGTTTTGCCCTCAAACACACCAGACAGAATCCGAACCTCGTCCGCTTCACGACGCTGGGTCGTATGCCGGGAGGTACCGGGTTTGCGGCGATCCAGATCTCGCTGCATATCTTCTTCCGACAGCTCCAGGCCCGGAGGGCAACCGTCGATAATGCAGCCCAGGGCCGCGCCGTGACTCTCACCAAAGGTGGTGACGGTGAACAGCTTTCCGAATGTATTTCCCGACATAATTCAGCACTTTATACAGGTTTTGTAATTTGAAATCTTAGCTTCTTCGGGCCTGCCATTCACGCAGATCCCGGGCAGTGACCAGGAATACCCCATCACCACCGTTCTCGAATTCCAGCCAGGTTAACGGCAAATCCGGATAGGCATCATCCATGGCACCCCAGGAATTGCCAACCTCCACAATCAGGAGTCCGTCGTCGGTAAGGTAATCGGCAGCCTGGGCAACAATGCGGTGCGCAATGTCCAGCCCGTCGTCTCCGGCGGCCAGACCCAATTCGGGCTCATGGTGATACTCGGCCGGCATGTCTGCCAGATCTTCCGCATCGACATAAGGCGGATTACTGACGATCACGTCGTAGCGGCCTTCAATATTGTCGAAAACATCCGACTGAATCGCGCGCACGCGGCTCTCCAGTCCATGAAGTTCAATATTGGACTCTGCTACGGCTAGGGCATCCGCGGAAATATCAGACAGATCCACTTCCGCCTCATCAAAAACGGTCGCCGCGCCAATACCGATACAGCCGCTGCCGGTACACAAATCCAGAATTCGTTGAACCTGCGTTGAGCCCAACCAGGGCTGGAGGCCGTTCTCCAGCAGTTCGCCGATTGGTGAACGGGGGACCAGAACGCGCTCATCAACGTTGAACGGCATTCCCATAAACCAGGCTTCACCAAGCAGGTAAGCAATCGGAATACGCTCGTTGACCCGACGCTCCACCCGCTCGAGAATCAGTTCCCGCTCTGAACGTGTCAGTCGCGCATCCAGGAACAGATTGTTATTTTCCAGCGGCAGATGCAGGCTGCGCAATACCAGCTGAACGGCCTCATCCCAGACGTTATCAGTGCCATGGCCAAAGTAGATTGGCGAAGCCGCAAAACGGGAAACTGTGAACCGGAGCAGGTCACGGATGGAGTGCAGGTCGTCAACGGGACTGGTCAAAACTTAGCTTCCTGATCTGGCTAATGGTGCGCGGCATTATACGCGCATTGCGGCGCGGGCTGCAGCTCTTGTGGCTCAGAGAGCCAGTGGGCCGGAGCTGCTGCGGCTTTGTTCAAACCGGTCCAGAGCGGCCAACATCCGCTCCCGGCCCAGTTGTATCAGCTCCGGGGCCTTGTGATAGTCGTAGCTTCTGCAGGCATTCTTGGGAATGTTAACCAACAGATCCGGTGGGTAGCCGGCAATCTTGTACTGCACTAACGCGCTTTGCATGGTCTCGATGGTCAGGTTCATTACGTCGAATTTGCCAATGCCCAGCTTGTCCCAGTCAATGGTCTCGTGCTCGTCACGATGCCTGGACCGCCCCGATTCGTCTTCACGCTTTTTCTCGGGTGCTGTTTTCTTTGCCATTTCCCGGCTTATTTTCTGTTCCGGCGACTCGCCCCTTTCCGGTTTTCGGGAACCCAGCGTTTTCAGGGTATCCCAATCAAACCAGCGGGACGCCTTTTCGCGAATGGCATCGACCCATTCCTCCATATCGCTACTGGTTTCTTCCGGAGCAAACGCAGCGTCTGGAATGCGCCTTTGTTGATCATCCTCACCGCTCAGGTTAACGGCCATCACCAGATCTGCATGGGCTGAGATGGTGGGAATAATAGGCAATGGATTGAGCAGTGCGCCATCCACCAGTACCCGGCCGTTGAGCACCAGAGGCGTCACCACGCTGGGTATGGCAATGGAGGCGCGGATAGCCTGGTCCAGCGGGCCTTCCTGAAACCAGATTTCCTTGTGGGCCAGAAGATCTGTTGCTACGGCGGTGTAAGCAATGGGCAGATCCTCAATACGCGTATCGCCCAGAATATCCCGCACCACCGAAAAGACTTTCTCTCCACGAATAGCGCCGACGGAAGTGAAGGTCACATCCAGCAACCGCAAGACATCAAACTGGCCGAGCCCGGTCACCCAGTCCTTGTAGTCTTTCATCTTGCCGGCACCGTACATGCCACCGATCAGGGCGCCCATGGAGCAGCCGGAGATGGCAACAATCTCGTACCCCCGCTCCTGCAGGACTTCAATCGCGCCAATATGGGCGTACCCACGCGCCCCACCGCTCCCAAGGGTCAGCGCAACGGTTTTGCCCTTGCCCGGCAACGGCTCCATGCGTTCGGTGCTGGCCGGCGCTGATGCCGGAGAAATGCCAGAACTGCTCACCACCGACGTGACGCCGTCCTGTGCGGCTGCCGTGCTTCCGGAAGTTTCCTTTTCCGGGCTGTCCTTATCTGCCATTTCCCTACCTCTTGATAACCAGAACCTCAACCCGGTTACCCTGCCGGGCCGGGTCATTCATCTGGACGGCCGGCCCAACCGGAACAATGCGTATCTGACTTCCCGATATCCCCGATTTACCCAGCAGCGCGGCCAGGCTTTCCGCCGCAGCGCGAGAGCGCTCCAAAGCCGCTTCGATCGGCTCGTCCTGCTCGAGATCGGTGAACGAGGCCAGCACCACTTCCGCATCATCGCCAGCCCAGTCATTCAGGGTTCGCCGATCATCCGCTGACCACTCAAAACGAAACGTCACTCCGCCGGACCAGGGGATCACCAAAGGCCCCTGAATCGGGCCAGCTCCAATGGTATACCCGGGAATGGCCGCACCGAAACCAACATTCAGATGCTCAACCCAGACATACTCCCTCAGGTTACCTCTTGTCACAGTGTAGACAAGGGTCAGCCATTGCTGTCCGTCCTCAGCCGTTGTCGCCGCAACCAGGTAATCCTGGGTGGCGTCCCGTCCCAGCAGTCGGGATTGCTGGAAAATCTGGTTGGCCCAGACATTACTGCGGCCACAGGCGATGCCGGCACACTCAAACAGAATCTTTGCGCCACCAGCAGACAATTGCTGGAAGTAATGGGCCCTCGCAGCCTGACGTGTGGCGTCACGAGAGATTTCAAACAGCTGACCCTGACCCTGCACCGGCAAGCGAGCCATGGACTCGGAGCGGATTTCATCACGAATTTCCCGAACCGGACTAAAAAGCACCAGGTGGCCAGCAGACTGTATCTCGACCGTGGATTCAAGCGTTGATTGCGGAAAAGGGGCTGGCGCGTCTTCAGGCCACGCCGCCATTGCAGGAATGGACAAACATAACGACATAAGGCCGGCCAGCGCACCGACCATCGAGGAATTACCACGATCAATCATGTAAGAGAAACCTGTTAATCGCTTCGGCAACGGGAGTCACCTCCCCGTCAAGATGACAATGATGCCCACCGGGCACATCGACTGTTTCAAGGTTGGGGACCAGATCGGCACGACTATCGAGCCCGCCGCGGGAAACCAGCAACCCTTCTTCTGCCCTTACGAATAAAGTGGGTGTCTGGATGGCCGACAAAGACGCCCTCACCTGTTCTTCGGTCATCATCAACGGTGTCGGGTGGCGTAAACGGGCATCCGTGCGCCATATAAACCCGCCAGTTTCCGTGCGCATGTTCCTGGGCACCAGCGTTCTTGCCGCCTCGGGGCTCAGGGGGCTCAGCCCGCCCTCACGGATTCGGGCCGCGCTCTGAATATCCGGATAGACCGCCGGAGCAGCCGAACCAGCCCTGCGTTTCTGTAATGCCCGCCGCAACTGAGGGATCGTCTCACGTGCTGGCCGACTGAGCGCGCCCAGACTGTCAATCATCACCAGTCTGCGCACCCGTTCCGGGAATGCGGCGGCGTAAAGTGCGCAGACGATCCCGCCCAGAGAATGCCCCACAAGATCCAGAGGGTAACGTTCGTTTTCAGGAAAATGCCGTTCCACGAGTTCGGAAAGATCGCCGACGTAGTCCATTAGCCAATAGCTGTAACCCGGCGGCCGGTGGCCCGAGTGTCCGTGCCCTGCCATATCCACCGCATGTACCGTGGTGTTCTCGGCCAACAACGGCGCCAGTCGGGCAAAGGACATGGCGTTGTCGAGCCAGCCGTGCAGAAGGATAGCCGGTGGTCGAGAGCTTTCCTCGCTGGAGTTCGGCCAGGTCAGACCCGAAAGAGTTATGTTATCCAGGGGCCAGTGCATTTCATGGCAACCGGCCTGTGGTTCTGGAACGCTACCGGGTAACGAGGTCTCCGTCATTCGGTAGCGGCCTTACATGGTGTGAGTGGGACGATCGGAACTCAGCGAGCCGGCCAGGTAGGATTCAATCTTGGTGCGGGCAGTTTCGTCATCGCCATTGAACTGGACGCCGATGCCTGCGGCACGGTTTCCCTGAGCGCCCTTGGGGGTAATCCAGATGACCTTGGCAGCAACTGGAATTTTCTCCGGCTCATCCATCAGGTTAAGCAGCAGAAATACCTCATCGCCCAACTGATATTGCTTCTGAGTAGGAATAAACAGGCCTCCCTGACGGATATAGGGCATGTACGCCGCATAGAGAACCGCCTTGTCCTTGATCGTCAGGGTTAGAATACCGCTGCGTGCTCCGAATCCGGGCCCCATATCAAATACCTTTTACGCAAATTTACTGATATTTCGCAATGATAGCAGTTGAACCTGAACAACGCTCACGTTGTCTGCCGCTTCCGGGGCATCAACTCCCGCCAGGCCAGTAGAAGCTGGGTGGCTTCAAGCTCCGGGCTGGCATTATATACGCCCGCGCTCCGGCTTTCCCGAACCCGGTCCAGCAACTGATGAGCGCGCCACGGCGGGTTGGACCTGGCCAGATAGCCCAACATGTCTGCCGTCTCCGGGTCCTGAACCTCGCCCCCGGCACTGCACCGAGCCAGGTCGGCAGCCCAGCTTTCAAACAACCATAATGTATCGTCCAGCCCCAGCGTTTTGAAGCGGCGGGTGGCATCCCCCACCGTCATCTGGCCTTTCATGAACTGCCGAAATGCTTCAAAAGCTTCATCCCTCTGTGGAAGAAACTCACCGGTGGCATACTCCAGCGCCAGCCTGGGGGCGTTCCCCGCCAGCATCAGGCTTTTGGCCAGGGTTTCCGGCAACGGACGGGCTGATTCCTCTAATTCTCTTACCCGGGCAGCCAGCCATCGCCCGGCATCCTCGGTATCCGGTAACGGTATGGTCAGGGCCTGGCAGCGGGATCGTATGGTGGGGAGTACCGGCCGCCCGCTTTCCTGAAGCAGCAACAGGGTCACATCCGGCAAGGGCTCTTCCAGGGTTTTCAGCAGGGCATTGGCGGCGTTTATGTTGAGCTGATCCGCCCGGTCGACAATGGCCACCTTACGGTGCGCAACCTGGGGCGACGCCACGGCAAACGTCGAAAGCGCGCGAATCTGATCCACCTTTACCATCCGGGACTTCTCCGGCGCATACACACGGACATCAGGATGACTGTTCGCCGCAATCAACTGACACTGGCGGCACTGACCACAGGGTACCGGTGCTCCGATGTCGAGTCCGACCGGCTGGTCGCACAATAGCAACCCCGCAACGGCTTCTGCCCAAGCCCTTTTCCCGACACCACGCTCACCTACGACGAGCAGCGCGTGGGGCAACCGATCCTGGGCAAGGCGTTGCTGAACCGTGCTCCAGGCGCGGCCGAGCCAGGGCATGTCCTTCGCAATATCAGTCATGTCGGAGCGTCCGTGAAGCGGGTTCAGGTTTACGGCGCAACTGCCGTTTCATCGTTTTCAATAGCCGGGTAAGCCTGCGCGCTTCGTGCGCGGAAGCTTCCTGAGTTGAGACCGTATAGTAATGGCTGTTTACCGCCCGGGCAAAAAGACGGGCGGACGATTCAACTTCCGGGCGCGCCTCCGACAAGCGTTCTGCCAGTGTCGCCGGGGTTTCACCGGTACGGACTGGCACTCCCACCTGCTCACACAGCCGATGCCAGGCCACAACTACCCGGCCGAAAGCATCCTTGCGGGCGCCCCGGCGAACCGACAGAGCCGAGACAACACCTGCAATGAGCAGTGCAGCACCAACCACACCAGCCGTCAGGTAACCCAGCTCCTTGAGCCCGAAACCACCTGGCAACCGGGACATCAGATCCATCTGGCTCTGGCCCTGGTAACCCACCACCCAACGCTGCCAGTTATAATTGATGCGATCGAGCTGGAGCGACGCCCATTGCAGAACCGCGATATTGCCGTAGCGCTGGGGCGAGGTCAGATCATTTTCGAGGAAAGAGCCCTCATCGGCGACCGCATCCCGCAAGCCGGATTCGATCCGGCTTGGCGCAATGGCAGCTGTCGGATCCACCCTCACCCAGCCCTGACCTTCCAGCCAGACCTCCACCCAGGCGTGGGCATCGTACTGACGGACAATGAGGTAATCCCCACCAGCCCCGGCGTCGCCGCCCTGATAGCCGACCACAATTCGGGCCGGAATCCCGGCTGCCCTGAAAACAAAGGTCGCCGCACCGGCATAGTGAGCACAAAAGCCCCGTTTTTCATCGAACAGCAGCGCGTCAATACCGTCGTCCGGCATGGTGGGGGGGCGCAACGTATAAAAGTAGGCTTGCTCCCGAAAACGCCGGAGCAACGTGTTGACGACCTCGGAATGGGACAGGCCTGCAGACATTTCGCGCGCCAGCTCCCTGGCCCGGGGGTTGCCGGACGAAGGAAGCTGGAGATAGCGCCGCGCTTCTGCCGGGGAAAGGGCCTCAGCCGGCTCTGGCTCAGAGGAAACCTGGGCCAGACGATAACGCACCGGGCTGTCGGCCGGGCGCTGAAACCGGAACAAATCCTCCGGCGTGCTTACCACGTTGCCCGAGACCGCTACCGAATTTTCCAGAGAGAACGCCCAGCGCTCATCTGTCGGCTCCATCAGGATATCGTATTCATTACTTTGCAACGGCCCGACACCACCGTCGTTGTCTACCCTGGCTGGCCGCCGGAAACCGTCGGGGTCGCTCTGGCGCCAGGTTTCATCATCCAGATAGTCGAGAATCAGACCCCGCCAGTAACGCTCCCGATACGGTGGCGACTCGCCCCCGAAGGTTACCCGGAACGCCCTTTCACTACTCTGGGCCAGATTGGAAATGTCGCCTGGTCGCATGGTATCGGAAATCCCACTGCGGGCCTGGCCGGACACCAACGGAACACTCCAGAGCGGCGCCATGCGTGGGAAAAAGACAAACAGAAGGACAACCACTGGCAGCGTTTTCAGTAGCAGCAAACCCAGGCGCTTCCAGCCAGCCCTGAGACTACCGGGTAGATCCGGTGCATTGAGAATCTGGAGGCCCACCATCAGGCACCCAATGGCGGCGAACGTCAGCAATGCCCAGGCAATGTCCTGTTTGAACAGGAAGTTCACGGCCGCAAGGTAAACCTGAATAAAAAACAACACATAGAAATCCCTGGCGGACCGGGTTTCGAGCCATTTCAACCCAACGGCCAACACAAAGAACGAAGCGGCGGTATCCACGGTGAACCGCCCCTGCACTGTGGCCGCATAAACACTAATCAAAGTCACCATGATTCCTGTGCGGAGCAGTCGCCCTGGCAGTTTCACGCGGCCCTTTTGTGCCAACCAGCGCCAGCCCGCCAGCACAGCACAGGCCGCGATGAGCCACCAGGGCAGCCGATCCCATTGGGGAACCAGCAGCAGTGCAAAACTGGCAATCAACCACAAAAGCGCGTTACCGGGGATGGCTTCGATGGATGCCTGTTCTGCCGGTTTTGCGGAGAAAACTCTGGCTATGGTCGATCTCATCCAGACACTCCCGCTTTCGCATTTTCGGCCTGACGGGTACCAAAAGGCTGACCACCGGGATCCCTTGGCGGTTGCTCGCCCCACACCGCTAGCGCGCGCAGGCAACGCTCTCCATGCAGGGAGCCAGTGTCCGGCTCAATGGTATCGCCGGGCAAACTGAGACCGAACCTTGCGTTTTTCTGAACCCGGTCTGCCACCATCCAGGCCAGATAACTCAGCCGCAACTCGGTATCAACACCCGGAAAGGCATGAAAATCCAGCCAGTGCGGACTGCCCTGCTCGCCCTGCCAGTCGGCCACAATCATCTGGCCTGAGCGGGCAAAGCGTTTCCACATGACCCGCTGACTCATATCGCCTTCACGCCAGGGCCGAAGGTCGGCATTGTCCTGGCCGGCCACAGGCGCAGACGACGCGGCCTCGCTACCATCCTGCACGGTTCCGGCAGCATCGGGTGCCGCCAAAGGCCTGGGAAAGGCCACTCCGGCAGACGAAGGACGCAACCAGGACCAGGCCTTTAAAAGCCCGAACGGAAAACGGGTTTCGATACGGATCCGATCCGGACGAAGATAGCCGCGATGGGCAGACGGCACTGGCAGCAACACGTCCCGGGATTCACCCGCCGAAACATGCACGCTCTCAACCGATGAATCCTCAACCGACAGGCTCAGGCCAAGGCCTGGATCCTTACCTGCAGTCACCCGCAGTACAAACGGAATGTCGTCACCCGCCCGACCTTCACCGAGACGGACCAGGGCAACAGAAAGACCGGACAGATTTCTGTGGGTCTGGTGCATGGCTCCCACAAACAAGGCTCCGAGAATAAACGTAAGCAGATAGATAAGGCTGTTCTGGTAATTGATCCCGGTAATCAGCATGACCAACAGCAACAAGCCGTACACCACGCCGGCCGCGGTGGGCAGAATGAAGATGTTCTTCTGACTGAGGGTCTGGCTGTCTGCTCTCGGAATTCGGCGATTGATCCATCGTCGCCAACGGGCGTTTAAAGAATTTCGCATCATGCTCCTGCGACTGGGTTCAGGCCCAAAAGTTCAAGGAATGTGGTTGCAAGTAATCCGGACATAAAACCACAAAAATAATGGTTCCTTAACTATTTACCCTCGAGCACCGGATTCTGATCACACACCAGGCACTTTACGGTTGAAAAACTGTCGGACAAACCGAATACTCAAAAGTAATAGTATGAAGCGTATTGACTGAAGCAGTACACTCAGCAGCGCCTCTTTTGAACCGATTCAGCATGAGGCAATCCCAAATGCGTCGCAAACTGCTTGCAGCCGCAATCACGGCCACCACTCTCACACCGGCCTGGGCCGGCGTGCAAACCATGACGTCCGACGAGATGGTAGAAACCTACGTGGAGGATTCCGCCGTTATTGTTGTCCCGCGCCAACAACAGAAGTCAGAGGCGGATCGGGAAAAGATCATCCGCGCCCTCACCATCTCGCCGGGCGAGCCCGTTCTGAGCGAAGCTGAAGAGGAAGCGTATCGGGAAGCTCTTCAGCGTTATCTGGATGAGGGCAAGAAAGATGCGCTCTCCGATGCCGAAGAGGAGTTCCTGCGCAGAGCCCTGCTGCTTCCGGTCGACGAACTGGCCAGAGCACAGCCACCTGCGGACTTCACCCCGAGGACACTGCCCATTATCTTTGGTCAGCAACCGGAAATTCCGGACGAGCCCTTCACCCAGACTTTCCTGAATGATCAATTGGGCATTGGCTTCGATGGCCAGAATCTGAATTTCAGTATCGGTAATCCCCCGGGCATTGATCAGATCCAGATCCCCGAAGCAATCAACGAAGGCCCGATTACATTGACCCCCCGCCCGGGCGGAGGGTTTGACCTTTCCATTAAGGTGCCCGACCAGTAATTACCCAATCCCTGAAACGAAAAGCGGCGACCAGAACGGTCGCCGTTTTTTTGTCTGCTGATTCGGTCAGACAAAAAAACGCCCCGCGGTGCGGGGCGCTATCACCACTTTAAGGTGTCAGGTCAACTTACTGGTGACCATAAACCTTCATAGTGGTGTTGGTCACAGCCAGGTTGTCTACACGGAAAGAACCGATAGACTCACCGCCGATCTCAACCGCGCCAACACCGATGTCAGCTACGAACTGAGGAATGGTGATCTCCAGAGCGTCGCCACCGGTGGCGGCAGAGGTGCCCTTGCCAACAGTGATCTGCGCTTGGGCGAACATGCTTGCTGCATCAACTGGTCCACCGCTCTCGAAGTAAGTAGCGCCGTAAACGGTGAGGTCACGTACGTTCACACCCAGGAAGTCCACGTCCATATCCATGTCAGTCACGTTGAAGCCAACGTTCATGATCAGGTTGTCAGTGGCGGTATCCACACGGATGTTCAGCAGGCCGAGGTTACCCTCGATACCGATGTTGCTGGCCAGCAGAGTGGAGTCACCGCTGCCGTCAGTGGCGTTCAGAGAGGCAGAACCAACAGCCATGGCGAAGTCGATCGGAGCGCCAGAGATGCTGTGAACATCAATGAACGCGTCACCGTCGGCTTCTACGTCGATGTCGATAACCAGGTCATCCAGCATGCCGGATACGCCAGTTACCGCGCCGTTGGCATCACGCTCAACGGAGCCGCCACCGATGGAGATGTCGTTAACTGCCAGGTAACCTTCGTCAGTGTAGCGGAACTCACCGATGGAAACTTCGGTTTCCAGTTCGATGGTCACACCGGCCTGACCGGTCACGTTACCCATGGTGGTGTCGTCAAGCGCTTTCAGATCAGCTTGAGCGGCAAAAGGAGCTGCAGCAACGGCCGTTGCCAGTGCGATTTTTTTCAGGCCTTTCATAACGTTCTCCTAATTGGAACAGTTTGTTGTTATTTCCATCTCATGCAGACTGTTTGGTGTACTTTTGTATCTGCACGGCTACAGAGTACTGCAGAGGTAACTGAATGTTCCGTGACCACCTTCACGTAATCGATACTTGGATTGTCGGACACAAACCACTATTCAGCCGGCTCTTCATCGACATTGATGTTGAAGATCTTGTTCTCCATCTCCACAACCACCTGCTCGCCAAAAAACGCTTTACCTTCATCAATGGTAAAAGGCACCAGTTGGGCCAGCGTTGGTCCGAAGATATGCTCCATCTCGACCACCAGTACCCGGTCCGCCTCCGACTCTTTATTGGGATTGGCCGTTGTGTAGAACACTGCGGTCGCGCCGATCTTGCCTTTCTTTACCAGTGCAACGAGCGAACGCCGGAGTACCTCAAGGGCAACATCCGCCGGCATTTCCTCAATCTGCTTGATCCGAATCGTTTTGGTCTTGTCTCCAGTGTCGGTTACCACGGCAAACGGTTTTACCCCGCCAGTCACCACGATCCGGTTTTCAAGGTCATCGACCCCCTTCTGGTACATCCGCTCAAACTGCTCCTGAATCATCTCCTTGATTTCAGTTTCAGACGGCTGCTGGGCATTGGCGTATCCGGGTGCCATCAGCAGGGGAACCAGAAACATCAGGAAGGTCATCAAACGGGATTTTAGCTGTGTCATACCTACTCCACTTTCCTCTGAAAGCTCGCGCAACAGGAGCGCACGGCTTTTACATTGTTTTTATGCTGGGGGTGCCCTGCTATCTCGGTTAGAATAGCCACCGGCTTTTTCTCCCCGTCCCAACAGGACGCTATTTCATTAGATCAGTGCCGCCGCAAACGCTACAACGCTGTTTTTGTGGCCTGTTTATCATTTCAGCAAGATTCCGGAGGACCCTTGGGCCGGGCAACAACGCGGGAACTTACCCGGGCGACCTACCACCAGCTTATGATGCATGCCTGCCGGGCACCCGATTTCGTCTTTCTGGGTAGCACAGGCGATAGCGCCCGTCGCGGCACCTTATGTGGCTTCTCGGCCATGGCCGTGTGCTCGCAGGAACTGACTGGTGACAGTTCGGCCCCCATTGATACCGCCAGTCTAGCCCGGGAAATGGAAGAGCGGGCCGCACCATTTCAGGTAGAGCGCGGTACCGACCCGAATCATCTCCCTGGTGGCTGGATCGGCTATCTGGGGTACGAGCTGGGCTACGCCCGGGAGCGGCGACTGGCTCAACTGCGCCACGCCTCCACTGTTCCGTTAATGCATGCCGGGCTCTATCTCTGGACCGCTAGTTTTGACCGGAATAGCGGCCGCTACTGGCTCTGGATTCACCCGGCATGCCCTGCTTCGATTCAGGACCAGATTGAACAATGGCTGTCGGCCCCGGCAAACCACCAGATGCACTGGCATATGAAAGCCCCGTTCGCTCCGGCGCAAACGCCAGAAGAATTCAAATCGGGTGTCGAAGCCGTCAAGCGCTACATAGAAACTGGCGATTGTTATCAGGCCAATCTGTCCCAGGCATTCACTGGCCGATTTTGCGGTGATCCATGGCTGGCCTTCGAGAAGCTTACGGGCGCCAACCCGACGCCCTACAGCGCCTTCCTGAGAGCCGGGGACGGCTCGATTCTTTCCATATCACCAGAGCGGTTTCTGAAAATAGATCAAGGCATCGTCGAGACCAGCCCCATCAAAGGTACACGCCCCCGGGGCTCCTCGCCGGAATCCGATATCAAATTGGCGAATGAACTTCAGGCATCCGAGAAAGATCGAGCCGAAAACCTGATGATTGTGGATCTGTTACGGAATGATCTCAGCTTACACGCTGAGGCCGGAAGTGTTCAGGTGGAGCAACTGTTTGCCCTGGAGTCCTACGCCAATGTCCACCACCTGGTCAGCCATATCAAGGCCCGGTTGAAGCCGAAAGTCAGCCCGCTTCAGGCGTTGTTTGATGCCTTTCCTGGCGGCTCCATCACCGGCGCTCCGAAAATCCGGGCGATGGAAATCATTCGCGAACTGGAACCACACTGGCGAGGGCCCTACTGTGGCTCTGTCTTCTATTACGGACTTGATGGCCGGCTGGACAGCAACATCGCCATACGAACGCTGCTCTGTGAGGCCGACGGAACCATTCGGTGCTGGGGCGGGGGTGGCATTGTGACGGATTCGGACCCGGAAGCGGAGTATCAGGAAACACTCACCAAGGTCAAACCGCTGATGGATTTTCTGGAAAAGCTGAAGCTCTGATCTGCGCCGCCGCCTTGCAGCCGCAGCGCAGATCAGCGATTCGAAAGATCAGGCGCTGTGAATCGCGCTCGCCTTCAAAAATTCCTGTTTCAGATCGTCAAAATTGTGCACCGCCGGGAACTGCGGGAACTCATCAATAACGTTCTGGGGCGCGTGGAACAGAATGCCCGCCTCTGCCTGGCCGAGCATGGTGGTATCGTTGTAGGAGTCACCAGCGGCAATCACCCGGTAGTTCAACAACTGGAATGCACGCACAGACTGGCGTTTCGGATCCCGCTGACGCAGCAGGTAATTGGTGATCTGGCCACTCTCCGCCACTTCCAGTTTGTGACACAACAACGCCGGATAACCGAGCTTCTTCATCAGCGGCATGGCGAACTCGTAAAAGGTATCCGACAGAATCACCACCTGGAAACGCTCACGCAGCCAGTCGAGGAATTCCCGGGCGCCCGGCAGCGGGTCCAGAGTACCGATGACTTCCTGGATTTCCGGCAGCCCATAGCCGTGCTGATCCAGAATACGCAGGCGCTGCTTCATCAAGACATCGTAATCAGGGATATCCCGGGTGGTTGCCTTGAGTTCTTCAATGCCGGTTTTTTCTGCAAAGGCGATCCAGATTTCCGGGATGAGTACGCCCTCAAGGTCAAGACATGCGAGTTCCACAACGGTCTCCTGAACGATAAATAAAAAGATGAGGCACCTGCGCCCCGGTTGGTGGGCGTATGATATGAAAAAGCGCGGCCAAATGCATCGTGTATCCGGTGTTGCCCATCTTTGATGGCATAAAGATATAGATCCTCATTCCTTCAGGGCATTAAAGGTTTGCTGCTAAGCTAGCCACACAAGTTATTGGTACAGACTGGATGATTATGACTGATATCGACTCTCTCCGGGCCGAACTGGATGGTCAAAGCCCCAGGGCGATCCTGAAAGCCGCCCTCGCCCACTATGGCAACATTGCCATTTCGTTCAGTGGCGCCGAGGACGTCGTGCTGATCGAAATGGCTCACAAACTGACCGACAATCTCAGGGTGTTTACCCTGGATACCGGCCGACTGCACGCGGAAACCTACGAGTTTGTCGATCGGGTGCGAAAACACTACGGCATCGATATTGAAGTCCTGTTCCCGGATGCCAAAGAAGTTCAGGACATGGTCAACCGCAAAGGCCTGTTCAGTTTTTACGAAGAGGGTCATTCGGAATGCTGTGGTATCCGAAAGGTTAACCCGCTGCGCCGTAAGCTTGCCACGCTGGATGCCTGGGTTACAGGCCAGCGTCGGGACCAGAGCCCCGGTACCCGGAATGAAGTGCCGGTGGTCCAGCTGGACACCGCCTTCTCAACTGATGCAAAACCACTGATAAAATTTAACCCGCTGGCAAACTGGAGTTCCAAAGAAGTCTGGGATTACATCCGCATGTCTGAGGCGCCCTATAACCGGCTACACGAGCAGGGCTTCGTCAGTATTGGTTGCCAGCCTTGCACCCGCCCGGTGCTCCCTGGCCAGCACGAGCGCGAAGGACGCTGGTGGTGGGAAGAAGCCACACACAAGGAATGTGGTCTGCATGCCGGCAACCTGATCGGCAAGTCTGGCTGAACGGCCCGAAGCTGCGCCCACAAAAAAGCCCGCGTCGCCTTAACGGCCCGCGGGCTTTTCATTGGCCCCAACCTCAGTAGGTTGGTAGCTCGATATCCTTGAACAGCTCCTGAATCTCGGAACGGCTACCCTGGTGGGCCACGGCTTCATCCACCTTTTGCTTGGTGAGATGGGGCGCGAACCGTTCCATGAAGTCGTACATATAGCCCCGCAGGAAGGTGCCTTTACGGAAGCCAATACGGGTGACCGAGGGCCTGAACAGCTTGCTGGCATCCAGCGCAACGAGATCGGTATCCACCTTGGGATCGAACGCCATACTGGCAATAATGCCGACACCCAGCCCCAACCGCACGTAGGTCTTAATGACATCGGCATCAGCTGCAGTGAACACCACTTTCGGGGTCAGTCCCCGTGACTGGAATGCCTCATCCAGCTTGGACCGACCGGTGAACCCGAATACGTAGGTAACCAGAGAGTACTCTGCCAGTTCTTCAAGCGTCAGTTCCTGACCTTTTGCCAGAGGGTGATCCTTGGGAACGATCACGCAGCGGTTCCATTTATAGCAGGGCATCATGATCAGATCGTTGAACAGGTCCATGCCTTCAGTGGCAATGGCAAAATCCACCGCCCCGTTGGCGGCCATCTCTGAAATCTGCATGGGTGTGCCCTGGTGCATGTGCAAGGACACATCCGGATACTCCTCAATAAAGCCCCGGATGACCGGCGGCAAGGCGTAACGCGCCTGGGTGTGGGTGGTCGCGATGCTCAGGTCGCCTTTGCGCTGATTACTGAACTCCTGGGCAATCTTCTTGATGCCCTCTACCCGACGCAGAATCTCCCCGGCCTCCCGGATAATGATCTCGCCGCCCGGGGTAATGCGGGTCAGGTGCTTGCCGCTGCGGGCAAAAACCTCGAGCCCCAGCTCGTCTTCGAGCAAACGAATCTGTTTGGAGATGCCCGGCTGTGAGGTGAACAGACTCTGGGCGGTGGCGGACACGTTGAGGTCGTGGTGCGCAACTTCCCAGATATAACGCAGCTGTTGTAATTTCATTAATTCTGTCGCTCCCTGGATTTCCGGCCCTGAGTCAGTGCCTCAGGCTCAACTCGTGAACGCTGGTGGATTCATAACCGGATAATACGCATAAAGGATCAATTTTTCATTCTTTTTTGGTATACAAGGCAATCTGTATTCAGTGTAGACCAAATCTCTGGTTTCGCTGGCCCGACAACACCTTGCGTCAACACAGCCCTTGACTTGTGTGTGACAAAGCACACAATCGCTAATCAAACGTGCCCAGATCCCGGGAAGCCATGCTGCTGACAACCAAATTCCTCCGGCCAACACCCGATTCCAGAGCCGTTCAACGTCAACGGCTGGACGCCCTGCTGCAACCGGAATCCGGCAAACGACTGAATCTGGTTATTGCTCCGGCGGGTTATGGCAAGACCACACTGGTCAGCCAGTGGTGCGCCGGCAACAGCATGCCCACCGCCTGGCTCTCACTGGACGAGCAGGACGACAAGCCAAGGCAATTCTGGCAGTACGTTATCGGTGCCTTCGAGCATGCCGGCCTGATCGGACTGGAAGACTGTAAGAAACTGCTGGCCAGGCAGGATGACGACGAACTCACACCCGCCATTACCGGCCTTTTGAATGTTCTCGCGGCAGATGGCAATGCCTGGTCTCTGGTGGTGGATGACTACCACGTTATCAGTAACGACACCCTTCATCGCCAACTCGCGTGGTTTCTGGACTATCTGCCACCCGGTATCCTGGTGACCCTGGCGTCACGAACTGAGCCACCGCTGCCACTGGCCCGCTGGCGCGTCCGCCGCCAGGTTCAGGACATCCACCCCGGTCTGCTGGCGTTTTCCGAAGAGGAATGTCAGGAATTCTTCTGCAGTACGATGGCCATGGAGCTGTCCGAGGACGACATTCGGTCGATATGCCGTAAAACCGAAGGCTGGGTCGCCGCCATGCAGCTCTCAGCATTGGCCGGCAAGAAAGAAGCCGTCCTGCCCGGTCAGGCCCTGGGCTCACCGGACAGCCGACTGATTTCCGATTATGTCCTTACAGAAGTGCTTGAGCAGCTTCCCGAAGATCTGACGGACTTCCTGCTGGAAACGGCTTGTTGTCCGCGCTTATGCGCCCCTTTGTGCAATTCCGTCAGGCAACGCCAGGACAGTCAGGAAAAGCTGTCCAGCCTTCTGTCCCAGAATCTCTTTCTGATCCCGCTGGACAACAGCAACGAGTGGTTCCGTTACCACGACCTGTTTCGGGAAGCCCTGTTACAGCGAATCCAGAGTGCCGCCCCCTCCCATGCCTCGGAACTGCAATCCCGAGCCATTGACTGGCTACTGCGCCATGGCCATGTCCAGGAAGGGATTGTCCAGATTGTCCGGCGCAACGATACAGACCATCTGGCGGCGGTTCTGGCGGAACACGGCAACAACCTGATTCATGGCGGCTATCACCTTCCTGTACTTGAATGGCTGGATGCTATCCCTGCTCACAAGATTCAGGACAGCCCACAACTGCAGATGCTCAGGATCTGGGGGCTGTTTTTCGCAAACCGGGTTGAAAGCCTTGACCCGCTTCTGCTGGAAGTTGAGGACCTGCTGGACCGCCGCGTTGCCGATTCCCACCCGGACGCGGAAGGCGCACTGGCGTTGCACAGCGAGATTTCCCTGGTGAGATCCTACCTGGCCCGCACCCGCAACGATGAGAAAAACGCCTCGGATCTTACCCGACAGGTACTCAAGGACATTGATCAGATCAGCATTCCCCTGAAGTCCGTCACCTATTACGGGTTGGGCCTGGATTATTTCGGCAAGGGCGAACTCAATGATGCCGAGGAGGCTCTGGAGTCTGCCGTTCATTATGGCCAGGTAGAACGCAAAGCCAGTACGGTTCTGTCATCCGGCGGTCTGCTCGCCTGGATTCAATACCACCGTGGCGATACCGATCTTGCTCTTGAGACGACTGGGCGAGTACGACAATGGGTAGACGAACACTATTCCGACCCCAGCCAGCCGAGATTGATCTCCTGCTGGCAAAACAGTGCATTGACAGAAATCTATCGCGAGCGAAACCAGATCAGCACCGCCGACGGATACCTGGCCCCCCTGCTCGATCATGTACGAAAGGGTACCGAACCGGGCCAGCATGTGGTGATCCAGTACGTACGGGGACACCTCGCCTTTACCCGGGGTGACCTGGAAACGGCGGTTGAGGCACTGGAAGATGCCGTGACAACCGGCCGGCGCCGGAGGGAACACATCGTCTTCGAGCCGCCTGCCGCGTCCGCCTTGTTGGCACGCTGCTACCTGGCCTCCGGCCACGCCGACAAGGCCCGCGCCTGTTTGCAACCCGCTCTGGACGAACCAGCGACCAATCCGCTTAACCGGGAGCAGAACCAGATTGCCCTGGCCCGGGTGCAGAATGCACTGGGCGAATATCAGCAAGCCCAGGACACCCTGTCCGCTCTGATTCCAACGGCGGAACGCAACGCCCACAACCGGCATCTGGTGGAGATTCTTCTGGTGTACGCCGAGGCGCTGGCCCACGAGGGCCGTGCCGACGAGTCCGATGCCATGCTGGAGAAGGCATTGGACCGGGCCGAAAACGCGGGTTTTCTGCGCCTGTTCGCGGAAGAGAGCACTGCCCTGCGGGACATGCTTCTGGATTTTCCCAGACTACGCACCCCGGGCCGGTGGAACCGGGAGTTGCTCGCAATGCTTCGGGAACTTGCTGCAGAGCAGCCTGGCGAACCGTCTTCCAATGGTGCCCAGGAAACCAGTCGTACCAACGAGACTGCCCGTTCGGGGGGTGAGGCTGCAAATGTTCTGGCGGAACCGTTGAGCCAGCGTGAGCAAGAAGTGCTTGTGCTGATCCATCAGGGACTGTCCAACAAAGAAATCGCTGAACGCATGTCCGTTGCCCCGGCAACCGTGAAGGCGCACATCAGGAATCTGTACGGCAAGCTCGGAGTGAGCCGGCGCACCGAGGCGCTGGCGAAAGCAAGGGAGGTGGGGTTGCTGGAGGATGTCGCCAAAACGTGACAGACCGCACATTTGACCTCAATTAAGCCTGGTCACTACGCCCTTTGGACGATCCGTTTACGCCCCTTTAAGCCCTATCATTTAACCATGGTGAGGTTAACGCCTTACCTCGAAATCTGAAATTCAGGCCTTCAGACTTCTTGTTCCGCGTTGTTTCGACGCCCGGGTTCGTTAAGAACCCCTTCCATGAGAGCCACCCCTTGCGGGCTGGCTCTTTTTTTATGGGTCAATTTACAGGCATGAGAGAAATCTAGTGTTCAATGATGCGGCGAAACGGCGGGAGTGCATCCAATAGCAACTGCCCGTAGCGTCGAGCCACAATCCTGCGGTCCAGAATGGTCACCCGCCCCGTGTCCTGTTCCGTTCGCAGCAGGCGGCCAACGGCCTGCACCAGTTTGACAGAAGCGTCCGGCACTGTGATTTCCATAAAGGGATTGCCCCCACGTTGGGTCACCCACTCGGCCAGACTGGCTTCAATGGGGTCATCCGGTACCGAAAAGGGCAATCGGGTGATCACCACGTGGTGCAGATAGCGCCCCGGCAGGTCAATGCCCTCTGCAAAGCTGGCCACACCAAACAGTACACTGGGCTTACCTTCGTCAACCCGGCTGCAATGCACCCTGAGCACCTCATTCTTGGCCATATCGTCCTGGGTCAGGATAAGTTCCGGGTACTCAGGCGCCAGCGCATCACGAACCTGCTGCATCTGACGGCGCGACGTAAACAGCACCAGTGTCGCCTTTTCTCCGGCCCAGAGCTCCGGTAAACGCTTGACCAAGGCATCGGCGAAACCATCGTCGGTAGGCATCGCGACCATGGCCGGCACTTCCACCGTCGCCATTTCGGCGTACCGGAAAGAACTGGGCACTACCAGATAACGGCTGGCCTCAGGCAATCCGGCTCGTGAACGAAGGCGATCAAAGCGCCCGAGCGCCGTCAGCGTGGCGCTGGTGAGCACCGCTCCGTAAGCCCTCGACCACAATCTCGAATAAAGCAGGTTATCGGCCAGTACCGGCGAGCTGAACAAGGTAATCTCTTCAGCATGGTCCCAGCGCTGGCGCACTGCCCACCTTGCCGCCGGTGGGCCTTTACGGGCAGGAGCTTCGACCACCGGCTCCTCTTCATCACTGACGATGGCGACACCTTCGCTCCAGGCAATCCACAACCGCAGCTGATCTTCCGCCCTGGCATGAAAGGAACCTACTACCGGGTACCAGGAATCTGCTGTGTCCCGGTCCAGCTCCGGATCCTTGCGCTCATCGAATGCGCTCTGGAGTTCATCGACCAATGTTCCGAGGTGCCGACAAAGCCCTGCCGTGGCGATTCGTGTTTCCCCAGCCAGTTCGGCCAGCTTCTCGGGCAAGGCACCATCCGGATACCGCCACTGGGCACTGCGGCGCTCTTCGTTAAATTCCCAGCCGGTATTCTGCTCAACCTCTTCGTACAAGCGAGTGAGTGCCAGATCCAGATCCCGACCCGCGGCACTGATCTTTTCAACCGCTTTGGCGGCCTGGGAGCCCGCTGGAAGCCAGGGCTGCATCTTCACCAGCGCCTGGGAAAGCTGTTTCAGCCATTGCCGGGTGGAGTTCAACGGCACCGACGCGGCGAAATGGTTCAGGGCCTTGTCGGGCAGATGATGGGCTTCATCGAAGATGAACAGCGCGTTCTCCGGCTCCGGAAGAATGGCGCCACCGCCCAGGGCCAGATCCGCCAGCACCAGGTCGTGATTGGCCACCACCACATCGGCATCGTCCAGATCCTTGCGGGCATCAAAGAACGCACAACTGTCAAAGTAGGCGCAGTGCCGGTTGGTGCACTGGCGATGATCAGTCGTCACCTGACGCCAGATTTCATCGGGAATCTGTTCCGGCCAGTGATCCCGGTCGCCGTCCCAGTCCCGGGAACCATAACTGGCAAGCATGTTTTCAAAGGTGGCCCGGCTACGGGCTTCGTCGTCTACCGGCTGATCCAACAGGAACAACGGCATGGTATCGCTGTCACCATGGCCCTCATCGTGCAGCCTCGCTTCCAGTCGCGACATACACAGGTAACGACCACGGCCTTTGGCAAGAGTCCAGCTGAAATCCAGCTTGCTGTGTTTACGCAGGTCTGGCAGATCTTTCAGAACGATTTGATCCTGAAGCGCCACCGTGGCGGTGGAAATCACCAGAGTCTTGCCAAGGGCTTTCGCCACCGGAATGGCGGCGATGAGGTAGGCCAGCGTTTTACCTGTACCGGTACCAGCCTCCACCACGCAGGTAGCCGGCGGGGAAGTGCGCTGGCCATCGTTATCGGTGATTTCCCCCATATACCGGGCAATCTCCGCAATCATCAAGCGCTGGCCATAACGGGCACGGATATCCTTGCCCGCCAACACATCCCGATAGGCTTGCTGAATCTGCTGTTTAACGTCCTCTGTCAGCGCCATTATCTCGGGCTCACCCAGTCACGTACGGTACCTACACGGAAAAACTGGCCGTTCTTGCTGAGCACCACGCCGTCTTCGGTAATACGTTCTACCAACAGCGGCCCAAAGCCATCTCCCGGCCTCAGGTAATGGCCATTGATCATGACACGACTGGCGGAGGGATCGGATGCAAATATGTGACTGTTAAAGGTCAAATCAGGGACACTCTTCTGAAAAGAAAGGGGTAGTTCCACAAGGTGAGGCACCCTGCCCTGCGGCACCCGTTCCGTCAAGGCAGATTGTGGCAACGGCTGACTTTCGGACCGACTTGGAACAATGACGACAGGTTCGTCCCAGGACTGCTGGTTGACGCCGGACTCATCTGACATGGCATCATCACCTGCCTCAGTGACCACGCCCGTACCTTTTGCCTGAGACAGGTCCTGCCCTCCGGAAACCCGGACCGGATCCGCTATTTCAGTCTCTGGAAGCGGCTCAGGCTCAGGCTGAGCCGCCGGCACATCGGGTACCGGTTCGGACTGTTCCTGGGCTACAGCAGGAGCCTCCTGCACCGTCACGATCTTTGCGTCTCGCTCCGGCCAGAACAACCAGGCAAGCACACCCGCGTTCACTAACAAGGCCAGTGCAATCCACACCACGGCCGATACCGGCTTACGTTTGGGGCGGTATACCATCTGTACCGGTTGTCCGAGATCAGGCGCTTTGCCCTGTCGGCGCTCCGCTTCGGATTTTCGGAGCGCATCGAGAATATACGACATACGCTACCCGCTCCTGGCCATCACCGACGAAACCAGACGTGGAATATTCTCGGCCAGATCGTTGTTCATCTGGATAATGGTCATGGCGCCTGCAATACCATCCACAGTGAGCCCACGTTTTTCCTGATACCAGCGCACCTGGTCCGTCATCTCCATACGCTTCACCCGGGCTGCCTCCTGCCCACCACTGCTCAGACGCTCTGCAAGCTCCATCATCCGGGCACCGATCCATAACTGCTGGCCAGAGTCATCGCCGTAGAAACCATCGCCGGTCATGAATTCAGGAATTCGCCAAAGTACCCTGAAATCACCGTACCAGTATTCCTCAATCTCGCGAAACGGCACTTGTTGGCTGCCCACCGGCGTCGCAATCATGGCCAGCTCACCATCCAGCTGTTCCACAACTACCTGGCGGGTACGACCGCGTTCATCCCTTAACTGAAGGATGGCCGGCCGATTGATAAACTCCAGGCTTCTCCGACTGCCCTGGCGTTCAAGGCAGGCCAGCCCTACCGTTGCGGCGTAATCACAGGCGATCGGGTTGGCCGACGGTTCATAATTCTTGCCCCACAGATCAAACAAAGCGCCGAAGGCCTCAGCCAACGACTGGGTGTGCTGGTTGAACACGAACCCCTGCGATGTTGGCTCCGGTGCCACGATTTCCGGCTGGTCAGAATCTGATACCGTTTGCGGCTCAGGCTCTGCCTCCCGTTCAATCACACCTGCAACGGACCGTTCGGCCTTGGGCTCGGCGAGTGCCGGGGTGGGTGAACCAGGAAGTTCAAGCAGCCACAAGGTGCCAATGATGGCCAGTATGACCGAGGCGACAACCAACCATACATGACTGCCCCGGCTTCGGAACGTCCCGCCGGCCGGGGCCATCGCCAGCCCGCCATTGACCTCTTTTGCCGCTTTGCGAATGTGGGTGACGGAGATCAGATGATCTCCCTCCGCATAGGCGCCGAGCAGTGCCCGGTCGCTGATCAGATTGATAAGCCGGGGTACGCCCTGACTTTCCCGATACAGTCTACGGACCGCCCCGGGGGTAAAAATATCACCCCGCATACCGGCAACATTAAGCCGGTACTGCAGATAGGCAGGCAATTCCTGCCGGTCTATTGCATCCAGGTGGTAGCGTGCCGTGACCCTTTGATTAAGCTGGCGAAGTTCCGGCAGAGCCAGGATCTCCTGCAATTCCGGCTGGCCAAGCAGAACAATCTGCAGCAGTTTCTTTTCCGAGGTTTCCAGGTTGGTCAGCAGGCGCAGCTGTTCGAGCACCTCAGCGGAGAGGTTCTGGGCCTCATCAATAATCAACACCTTGTGCCGGCCCGCAGCGTGGGCTTTCAACAAATCCTGGTTGATGCTGTCGACCAGGGTTTTGATACTGGCATCAGGTTGATGCGCTATTTCCAGTTCATCACAAACGGACGACAACAGTTCCCTGGCGGACAGGCGCGGATTCAGGACCAACGCAATATCCACATGTGCCGGCGCGTTTTCTATGAAGCAGCGACAAACCGTGGTTTTACCGGTGCCCACCTCGCCAGTGATCACAATGAAACCGCCCTGCCCCTGCACACCGTACATCAGGTGCGCCAGTGCTTCCTTGTGGCGATCGCTGAGGTAGAGATATCGGGGGTCGGGAGCGATTGAAAATGGCGGCTCACGAAAGCCGAAGAAATCGTAGTACATGGTTCCTCAGGGCCTGGCCGGGGTATCACCGCTTACCAGTTTGAGTTCCGCTGCGCGCCGGTTTTGCTGTTTCAGGCGGCGAACGCAACGCTCCAGGGTTTTCGAGATCCGTGCGTGGGAGCGGATCATGGATATCTTGGGCCAGGTCGCCCGCTCACCTTCCAGAATCATCTCACGAACATACTCAGGGCTCGGGTTGGCAAGCATACGCCGAAAATGTCGCAGGGAATAGTTTGGTGCGATGGTCACATCGCCGGAGTATCGCTGAGCCATAATGGTATACATCTGGCCGGAAAGCTGCCGCAGGATCTCTGGCCGAACACGTTTTCGAAGGTAATCGAATACGCCTTGCCCGTGGAACTGTATCTCGGATTTCAGCAAGTGGGACGGCAGATTGGTCAGCGACAGTTTTTCATCCTGGCCACGATCCGTCAGAAACGGCACCACGTGAGGGTTGGTCTGGCTGACAATGGTGAAATTTACATCATAAAGGTGCATCAGTCGTTCAATAGGCAGATCGCTCACAACAGAGCCGTCCACAAACTTGAGCCGCGGCATGTAGGGCAGCGAATTACCGTTAAGATCTTTTTTCATCAGCGTTACTGGCGGGAAAATACCCGGTACAGCCGCACTGGCCAGGGCGGCACTCCACACCAACAGGTACGGTGACGTGTAACCGCACAGCAAGCGGGCTTTCTGATGCGCCTGCACCGGAGACACACTGATATTAATACTGCGCCCCGTGCGCTGGTAGGCTTCCTCAAAGGTATAGTCGCCAATATTCTCCCGCAGGCATCGGCGCAATGTGTCCTGGTCCATCAGACCGGTTCCGCGCATGGCGCTTAACAACCCCCGCCATTTCCATGCTTTCAGGTTATGGCTTTCAGGCACCAGCATTTCAGGAATTTCAGCATCGGTATGAACCCCCAGAATGCCGGCGATAATGGCGCCGATGCTGGAGCCGGCAATCACCTGCGGCAAAAGGCCTTTCTCCCAGAGCGCCTTGATAACCCCAAAATGGAACATGCCCAGACTGGCGCCACCACTCAACAGTAAGGTGGGCCGCCCGTAGCTTGTCAGGGTGTCGCGGAAAAACTGCAGTTTGTCATACACCGGGAAACCAGGGACCGGGTGGTCACACAGGTAATCCAGCGACTCACAGACCTGAGTGATGTATTCTTCAATCAGGTGTTTGGTACCGACGCGGGAGCGGGTGTACAGCGCCGGATTCCCCATGTTGCCAAGGTCGTGATGCAACCCTTCCCTGAGCGCGCGCTTCAGGCGCTCGAAGTCATTCTGTTGGCGATACTGCTTGAGATTGGACAGGCGATCATAGATCAGCTCGTAATGGTAAAGATCGGAGGCAAAATCCTCTTTCCATTCGGCATTGCCCTCAAGAAAATCCAGCTCCAGTGCGGCCGCTTTCCACTGTTCATAATTCGTGGCCTGCGCCAGCATTTTTCGGAAACGGGTTATTCTCGGGTCCTTGATCACCTGTCGCCTCCCGGCTTGTACACTCAGAAATCGTCGAGCATCAGATCGTCATCATCACTCGCGAAAGGATCTTCGGTGATCTTACCATCGTTAATCAGGAATTCACGACGCTGAAGGAAGGCATTGCGCATAAACGTGTACCGATCCCCGGAAATGAAATTCTCCGCCGGGATCAGGTCTGCTCGCTTATCCACAATCTGGAGCATTCGCAGGTAATACCATTCGGGGTTCTCGACCGAGTCCCACGCCGAAGGCAGCATGAACCCGTCCGCCGCCATACCCGTGAAATACCGGGGCGTGGACGGCCCAAGCAACGGCAGCATCAGGTAAGGACCGGAATCCACTCCCCAGGTTGCCAGGGTCTGGCCGAAATCCTCTGGCCGCTCGGGCAGCTCGAAGGCGTTGGCAACATCAAAGAAACCACCAAGGCCGAAAACCGTGTTGTAGGTAAAACGGCCAACCGCCACAACCGCAGACTCACCCTTCAGCTGCAGAAGGCTGTTGGTGAAGTTACGGATTTCGGTCAGGTTATTGAAAAAATTGGTAATCCCCCGGTCCACCAGATCTGGTGTGACGGTGCGATAGCCCTTGGCTACCGGCCGGAGAAACCACCGGTCAATAGCATCATTAAAGGCGAAGACCTTTCGGTTCCAGTTTTCATAGGGATCGCCGGTTTCAACCGGCATAGTCTGTTCACCCGGGGGCTCCTGGAGATTCTGGGCCGTGGCCGGATTAAAGACCGCCAGGGCCGGGAAAACTGCGATGACCATCCAGGATGACCAGCGCCGGGACTTACGCTCTTTCATGTCGCTCTCTTGGGTTGTTTAACCTGTTCAATTTCGTCAACAATACCTGCGCTTTATTATTATTTTTCAACCTTCCGGAGGAAATCCGATGTCAGTACCGGGAAATCCCGTCAGCTCCCTCGCCATGGCACTGCGATGGGGTGATATGGATGCATACGGCCACGCCAATAACACAGTTTACTTTCGTTTCTTTGAAGAAGCCCGGATTGTCTGGCTTGCCTCACTGGAACTCGGTGGTGCCGAAGACGCCACCGGGCCGGTCATTATAAAGACCAGCGCCACATTCCTGAAGGAGCTGACGCACCCCGCCACTGTGGTGGTGGAAACTTACGCGGACAAGGCCGGAAATACCAGCCTGGACACTTACCACCTTTTGAAAGACAAGGATACCGGAGATATCTACGCGGAAGGCTATGCGAAAATCGTCTGGACGGACCGGGCGACACGCAAATCCACCCCGCTGCCAGACACCCTGCGGGCGCTGGCAGCGAGATAAACAGACTCAGCGATGGCGAACCACCACGCTGCCAATGGAATAGCCGGCGCCGAATGAGCAGATTACGCCCAGATCGCCGGCTTTCAGATCGTCCTTGTATTTGTGGAACGCGATTATGGACCCTGCGGAACTGGTGTTGGCGTATTCGTCCAGAATCACCGGAGCCTCTTCCACACTGGCATCACGGCCCAGCACCTTGCGCGCGATCAGCTGATTCATGTTCAGATTGGCCTGATGCAGCCACATCCGGGTGAGATTACCCGGGCTGAGGGAAAGGGATTCCAGATGGCCCTGAATGGTCTCGGCCACCAGGGGTGAGACTTCCTTGAATACCTTCCGGCCCTGCTGGATAAACAGTTTGTCTGGCTTGCCAATGCCGGATTCATCGGCACGATTGAGGAAGCCGAAGTTGTTCCGGATGTTATTGGAAAACTTGGTTTTCAGGCGAGTACCCAGAATTTCAAAACCCTGGCCGGCTTTAGTGTCTTCCTCACGCTCAACCAGTATCGCCGTGCAGGCATCACCGAAGATAAAGTGGCTGTCCCGATCCCTGAAATTCAAGTGGCCGGAGCAGATTTCCGGGCTGACCACCAGCACCGAACGTGCTGCACCATTTTCGACCGAGTTGACTGCCGCCTGCAGGCCGAAAGTGGCAGAACTGCACGCCACGTTCATATCGTAGGCAAAGCCTTCAATACCCAGGGCTTCCTGCACTTCAATGGCGATGGCCGGATACGGCCTTTGCAGGTTGGAACAGGCAACAATGACGGCATCGACATCGGCCGCCGTTTTGCCCGCCTGGGCCAGGGCTTCCTTGCTTGCAGCGACGGCCATATCGCACTGAACCGACGGTTCATCGTTGCTACGCTCGGGGATAGAGGGTGTCATCCGGTGGGGATCAAGAATACCTTCCCGATCAATAACATGCCGGCGCTTGATGCCAGAGGCTTTTTCAATAAAGGCAGAGGACGAGGGTTGCAGGGCAGCGACCTCACCACGGGCAATTTCGTCGGCATGCTCGCTGTTGAACAGCTCCACGTACTGATTGAACGCTTCAACCAGTTCATCATTCTCGATAATGGCGGGCGGCGTATACAGGCCGGTTCCGCTGATGACGGCTTTAATCACAATAACCCCACGTCACAATTATAAAAACGGTTTCTGACATCACAATGTCAGAAATACTAACACAGTCCGGCGGAATTGCCCGTGGGACTATCGTCCAGTGGCCCTGTTATGGTGCATCCGGCAAGGTTATATGCGGGTCTTTTCCCATTGTTTATCCAGCCGCTTCGCCGAAACCGTCATTACCGTGCCCAGTTGTTGGGCAAAAAACGACACCCGGAACTCCTCCAGCATCCATCGGTAGGTTTCCAGTTCGGGGTCTCGCACGCCCTGCCGCTTCTGCTGCTCCAGTTTGGCGGCATACCGGGCCCATAATGGCTCAATGGTGTGAAGAAATTCCCGCTCACGCCCCATTTCCCGCGCCATTTTTTCCAACCGGATGTCCGCCGCTTCAAAGTAGGTGCCGAACCGTTCCAGCCACTGAGCCGGGGTATTGACCAGGAATCCCGGGTACACCAGATGTTGCAACTGGAATTTGAGGTCGGCCATGCTTGCCGCCAGCGCCAGATTGATCTTGCCCTTGAGCTGTTTCGCGACTTTCTGGTAGCCGTTCATAGCCTGAAACAGACGCTCGTCAGCAGCTTCCAGAGCAGGAATGAAGTCCCCCCGGTGGCGGTCGAACAGCTCTGCGAACGCCTGTTCGGTTCTGGGCAGTTGATCCGCCAGAAAATGCTGCATAACCGTCGACAACACCAGATCATCCAGCAGTCCCTTTGCCTGGCCGATCGGTGCAAACATCAACGCAGACTGCTTGAACCGGGGCAGCTTTCGTTCAAGATCCGCCAGGGTATTGCCGAACCGGTTCACAATCAGCCGCGCAACGCCGCGACGATGGGTATCCTCTGCGGTGAGCTTGTCCAGACAACGAGAAGCCCGCACCTTATTACCCAGATCTTCCAGAGCCGGGTAAACCGTGACCTGCATACCGCCTTTTTCTGTTTGAACCTGCTCCGGGAAGGTGCCGAATTGCCAGTCGGTGTATTCACCCGCCTGTTTTTTCCCGGGTTCATCTCTCGTCGCCGAGGCCAGCGCTTCTTCGGCCCGGCCCTCCAGTCTGGCCTGGAGCTCATCGGTGTCTCGGCTTTCGGCGATGACCTTGCCTTTATCGCCGGTCACCCTCAGGTTCATCCTCAGGTGGCGGGGCAGTTCCTCCTCCGGCCAGGCATCCGGATCAATCTGGACCCCGGTCATTCGTCGCAGCTGTTCACCCAGTTTGATCGCCAGAGGCTCGTTGCCCGGCTGCAGGTTGGCCAGAGCCGCGTCGACAAAGTCCGGCACCGGCACAAAATTCCGGCGCAACGCTTTCGGCAATCCCTTGACCAGGGCAATGCATTTTTCCCGAAGCAACCCTGGCACCAGCCACTCCAGACGCCGGGCGGGGATCTGTCGCAAAGCCATCAAGGGCACGTTGAGGGTGACACCGTCGCGCTCACTGGTGGGTTCAAACTCATAACTCAGAGGGTATTTCACCCCCTCCCATTCCAGGTAGTCGGGGTACTGCTGGGCCGAGGTCTCATCCAGAGGCCTTTGCAGAACGTCGGCCTCTGTCAGCTCCAGCTTCTTCAATTCTTCGGCAGATAATCCTTTCCACCAGGATTCAAAATGTCGGCCACTAACGATATCCGATGGCAGTCTCTGGTCGTAGAAAGCCACCAAAACTTCATCATCCACCAGAAGATCCCGCCGCCGGGTTTTCTTCTCCAGATTCTCGACGGTATCCAGCATTTCGCGGTTACGGGCAATGAACGGCGCCCTGGACTGAAAATCCCCCTCAACCAGGGCACGGCGAATAAACAAATTCCGGCACTCGGCGGGGTCTACCTTGGCGTAGGGAATACGGCGCTTGGGGACCACATCCAGGCCATAAAGTGTGACCTTCTCGTACCCCATCACCTGGGCACGCTTCTGCTCCCAGTGGGGTTCAAAATAGTGGTGCTTTACCACGTGGCCTGCCAGCGGCTCCACCCATTCGGGCTGAATGGCCGCCACCATTCGGGCAAACACCTTGCTGGTTTCGACGATCTCGGCCGCCACAATCCACTTGGGTGCCGTCTTGCCGACTTTGGAGCCCGGGAAAATCATCACCTTCCGGTTTCGGGTGGCCAGATACTCCCGCTTTTCCACTTTCACCGCCACCTGGCCAAGCAAGCCGGCCAGAATGGCTTTATGCACTGCGTCGTAGTTGGCCGGCTGGTTATTCAATGTCAGCTTCTGTTCCCGGCAGATCAGGGTGAGCTGGCGGTGAATGTCCCGCCACTCACGCATTCGCATCCAGCTCAGGAAAGTTTTCTGGCACAGTTTCTTGAGCTGGTTCTGGGACAATTCCTGGCGCTGCTCTTCGAACCAGTTCCAGATATTCAGCAGGGTAGCGAAATCCGATTCCTTATCGTTGAACGGTGCGTGAGCCTGGTCGGCCGCCTGCTGCTTGTCCTGTGGGCGTTCCCTGGGGTCCTGAACGCTCAGGCCGGCAATCACAATCAACACTTCCGCCAGACTGCCCTGCTCTGCTGAGGTCACCAGCATACGGGCTAACCGGGGATCCAGTGGCAATCGGGCCATGGTGCGCCCGAGCCTGGTGACACGCCTTTTGTCGTCGACGGCGCTGAGTTCTTCCAACAGTTTGTATCCATCGTTGACCTGGCGACGGTCCGGCGCCTCAAGAAACGGAAAATGCCGGATCTCACCCAGCCCGGATGTCGCCATTTGCAGGATAACGGAGGCCAGGTTAGTTCTCAGGATTTCGGGATCGGTGTATTCCGGGCGGTTCAAAAAGTCCGTTTCGTCGTACAGACGGAAACAGATCCCCGGCGCCACACGGCCACACCGGCCTGCCCGCTGGTTGGCACTGGCCTGGGAAATCGGTTCAATTGGCAGTCGCTGTATTTTCGAGCGCACACTGTACCGGCTGATGCGCGCAACGCCGGTATCAATCACGTAGCGAATACCGGGCACGGTCAGCGAGGTCTCAGCCACGTTGGTGGACAACACAATCCGCCGTCCCTTGTGGCCCTGAAACACCCGGTTCTGTTCCTGGTTACTCAGGCGGGAATACAACGGCAACACTTCGGTATGACGCAGGTCAGCGTGGCGCAGCACCTTGCTCACGGCCCGGATCTCCCGCTCGCCTGGCAGAAAAACCAGTACATCCCCCGGAGGCTGCTTTTCCTGCCGTTCATGCTGTTCAATCTCGTCCAACGCCGAGAGGACACCGTCGGTCCAGCCCTGATCCCTGTCGTCCTCGTCCCCAACCAGGGGTCGATATCGAATATCTACCGGAAAGGTACGACCGCTGACTTCGATCACCGGGGCTTCGTTGAAAAACTCGCTGAAACGCTCCACCTCGATGGTGGCCGATGTAATGATGACTTTCAGATCCGGACGCTTCGGCAACAGTTGCTTGAGATAGCCGAGCAGAAAATCAATATTCAGGCTGCGCTCGTGGGCCTCATCGATAATCAGCGTGTCATAGCGATCCAGAAAACGGTCATGCTGCACTTCTGCCAGCAGGATGCCGTCGGTCATTACCTTGACCCGGGACGATTCCGAGGTGTTGTCGGTAAACCGCACCTGGTACCCGACCTGCTGGCCTACCGTCTCACCCAGTTCTTCGGCAATCCGGCTGGAAACACTGCGCGCGGCGATACGCCGGGGCTGGGTATGGCCAATAAGCCCGCGGATGCCGCGCCCCAGGTTCAGGCAAATCTTCGGAATCTGAGTGGTTTTACCGGACCCGGTCTCACCAGCAATGATCACCACCTGATGGTTTTTAATGGCATCACTGATGTCCTCGACGCGATCGCTGACCGGCAACCCTGCGGGAAAGGTCGCAGGCTTGTGCAATGCCTGACGCTTACGCACCTTGTCGAGCCCCTGATCCAGCCATTGCGCCATCTTTTCCAGGTCCTTGTTACCAGGGTTACCCTTGCAACGGCTTACACGGCGAATGATGCGGGCGGCCTCCTGCTGGTTACAGGCGTCCAGCTGGCTCATCATCGCTTTGACAGCGGCCCGGGAATCAACGGGAATTTCGGAACGAGTGTTGTCAGTCATTAACAGCTGCAGGCTCATCAAAAGATAGGTGGAACGTCAGGGCGAAACAGTCTAACGAAAACCGGAGCCAAGAAACACAAAGACCCCGCCGAAGCAGGGTCTTTGGTTGGTATGCGGGCCTCGCCTGTTACTTGGCGTTGGCCTCGTCCCGCAGCTCACGGCGCAGGATCTTGCCTACGTTGCTCTTTGGCAGTTCATCACGGAACTCAAAGTGCTTGGGTACCTTGTAGGCGGTCAGACGCTCCCGACAGAACTCCTTGATTTCGTTAGCGGTTACACCTTCTTTGGTGGGCACTACATAAACCTTCACCGCTTCACCGCTCTTGGCATCGGGAATACCCACGGCCGCACACTCCACCACTTTCGGGTGCGTGGTCACGACATCTTCGATTTCATTCGGGAACACGTTGAAACCGGATACGATGATCATGTCTTTCTTGCGATCCACAATCCGGATGTAACCGTCTTCCTGAATCAGCGCCACATCACCGGTTTTCAGGAAACCGTCATCGGTGAACGACTTCTGGGTATCATCGGGACGCTGCCAGTAACCGCGCATCACCTGCGGGCCTTTCACGCACAGTTCGCCCGGCTCGCCGACCGGTGTTTCGTTGCCGTCGTCATCAATGGTTTTAACCACAGTGGACGGAATCGGCAGACCAATGGTGCCGATCTGGATGGCGCTGCGGGGATTGAAGGTAACCACCGGAGAAGTCTCGGTCATGCCGTAGCCTTCGCTGATTTCGCAACCCGTCACACGCTGCCACATTTTAGCGGTATCGCTGGTCAGGGCCATACCACCAGAGGCAGTCAGCTTGAGGCCAGAGAAGTCCAGATCCTGGAAGTCCTCGTTGTTGCACAGGGCCACAAACAAGGTATTCAGGCCAATAAAGGCAGAGAACTTCTGCTTCTGCAGCTCTTTAACGAAGCCAGGGATATCACGCGGGTTCGGAATCAGAACGTTATGGGCACCTGCTTCCAGCATAATGCCGCAGTTCAGGGTGAAGGAGTAAATGTGGTACAGGGGCAGCGGCGCAATCACCACTTCCTTGCCCTCTTCCACCTGATCTTCCAGCATCGGCCGGACTTGCGTCAGGTTGGCCACCAGGTTGGCGTGAGTCAGCATGGCACCCTTCGCAACACCAGTGGTACCGCCGGTGTACTGCAGCACGGCCAGGTCATCCAGCTTGATATCGACCGGGGTAAACTTTTCACGGGCACCGGCGCTGAGTACCGCCGGCAGCTTATGAGCACCCGGAATGTTGAACGCCGGAACCATCTTCTTGAGGTGCTTCACCGCGGCATTCATCAGGGTACGCTTGATGGGAGAATGCATATCGGCAATCTCGGTCACGATCACGTGCTCAATGCCGGTATGGGGCAAAACCTTCTCCGCGTTGTCCGCCATATTAGCCAGAACAACCAGTGCCTTTGCGCCAGAATCGTTAAACTGGTGCTCCATCTCACGAGTGGTGTACAGGGGGTTGGTGTTCACCACAATCAGGCCAGCGCGCATGGCCCCGAACACAACCACCGGATACTGGGTTACGTTCGGCATCTGCACCGCAATGCGGTCGCCCGGTTTCAGGTCAGTTTTGTTCTGCAGCCAGGCCGCGAAGTTACGGCTTTGAGTATCAAGATCCCGATAGGTCAGGGTAACACCAACTGCTGTAAACGCAGGCTTGTCTGCAAACTTCTGTACCGCCTGCTCAAAAACATCCACCATGTTCTTGTATTTATTGAGATCGATTTCCCGGGGGATGCCAGCTGGGTATTTGTCTTGATAGAACTGCTCAAAATCCATCACCATCTCCTGTCTGATTGGCGCGGTGGGGTACTACCGGATGGGTTCAGAAGCCCCCTGATTGTAATGTTTTGCCAAGACCGATCGCTCGGGAAAATCAACCCGACGAAAGTATCAGCCTCAAAAAAGTGGGGAGAGAATAGCAGTTTTGTTAACGATGAGGTAGTTTTCAGATCAGCAAACGGTACAACCGTACTCGAACACTGAATCACCGGAGCCTGTGATGAGCGACACCCTGGATACGCTGGAAAACATTACCTACGACGAACTTAACGAGGGCGATTCAGCCACCTTCACACGCACCCTCACCGAAGATGAGCTGGTGCTGTTTGCTGCGGTATCCGGGGACGTAAACCCGGTGCACCTGGATTCCGAGTTTGCCGCAGAATCCATGTTCCGGGAGCGCATCGCTCATGGTATGTGGAGTGGCTCACTGATTTCTGCCGCCCTGGCCACGGTCATGCCCGGCCCCGGCACCATCTACCTGGAACAGAGCCTGTCGTTCAAACGACCGGTCAAGCTGGACGACACACTGACCGTCACCTTGTCGGTGCTTCGCAAGGAACCTAAAAACCGTGTCTCTTTTGGCTGCGATGTGCGCAATCAGAACGGTGATCAGGTGGTTACCGGCGAGGCCAAGGTGATTGCCCCCACCGAAAAGATTTCGTTGCAAAAACCCCGCTTGCCGAAAATCACCATCGAAAGCTGAGTTTCGGCTGGCATTACCCCGGAAGGAAATCGATGGGGAATCGTACCTTCCGGGTTTCCACATTGGCTGCCCCGAAATTGAACATCTGTACGCGCAAAGCAATGCGCTTCTCCAGCATCGGGTGATCCAGTTCAGAACCCACCACGTCACAGGCTGAGACACTGCCATCCGGCTCAATCACCAGTTCCAGGGTAACCTTACCCTCAAGGGTTGGATCCTGCCTTAACTCCCGCTGGTACAGGGAATAGAGCACGCTCTTCTGGGCATCAAATACCTGCCGGATATTGCTCATGGCACGCTCGCCCACTGACGGCCGGGCGGGTTCCGGCTGGCTTGCCACCTGAGGCGCGGTTTCCCGGGGAGCGGCTACGTCACTGGTTTCATGCTTAGCCAGTTCGACTTCCCGAACTGGCCCTTCGCGGGTTTCAACACCGCCGCTGCCTTGCAGTACCGAATCATTCGGCGTTTCCGGTGCCAGGCCAACCGCCTGACTGTTATTGACATTCGCGACACGCTGCACCTCAGGTGCCGGAGTGCCCACAGACGTCAGAGCACTGAGCCGGTCTTTCATGGCAAACAGGCCGGAACGTGAGGCGGTTTCGCGAGCCTGCTCGGTCGTCTGCGGCGCAGGCTCAGGCTTCGATTTCGCTACCCTCGGTTCAGGAGGAATCTGCCGCGGCTCCTCAACCTGCTGCGGTTCCGGCTCTGGCTCTGGCTCTGGCTTGGGTTGCTCAGGTTCTGGCTCCACAACCGGCTCGGGTGGCTCAACCGGCTTGGGTGGCTGTACCAGCTTCGCCAGCCGAGGCGGCAATTGCTCCGCCTGTTCACGCTCAGGTTCCGGTACCTGCAGGCCCGGAATAATGAGGGCAGGAATCAGAAACAGCGCCAGTATCAGCCCGGTTATCAGGCCGAAGCGGCCTGACTCTGCTCTGTCCCTGGACCAGGGCAGCCGGGAAGGTTGCGACAGCTCCCTGCGATCAACCATTACGAACCTCCGACTCCACCGCCAGACGTACCTGCCGGAACTGCTCATCGACACAGGTCTGCATGATCTTTCTCAGCAACCGGTAATCGGTATCTTTCGCTGCCATAATCGTAACTTCAAGACCCTTTTCCGGTACCTCAGCCCAACGGTTCCTTCGGTACGCCAACTCTTCGGACAAGCCGGCAATGCGAGTATCCGTGGCTTCGATGCCGTCCAGGCGCGCCACTTCCCGGCCCTGGACCAGAATGGACTGGCCGACCACCTGTACGGTCAGATTTTCCACGGCTTCCTGTTGGGCGGTCGAACTGGGCAGGGGAACATCCGCAGTGTTCTGCATGACCTTAACATCCGAGGAATTCACCATCAGGAAGAACACCAGGATGGTAAAGATATCCATCAGCGACACCAGATTCAGGCCGCCAGCCTTATGCATCCGACCATAGTGTCGCTGGCGCAGCCGGGCTCGTCTCGACAACTTCACGCGCCTTCTCCTTTGCCTTCCACCGGTCGCGCGGCCAGATTGCGATCCTCACCGGCATCCATCAGAGACACATCCGGAAAAAGTTCTGCTTCCACGACGCTCGCAGCCACCACCGCCTGGTAAGAGCGCACGGTATCCATAACCGACACCAGAGTCTGGTAGTCCACATCTGGTCCGACTTCCAGAATCACGTCCGTCTTGTCGGGCATCCGGGACTTGATCTGCTGCAACAGTTCACTCAGTCGTGAATAGTCCTGCCCCTGCCCGCTAACCGGCATCACATCGATCAGGCCGCGGTCACTGTCCGCCACCTCAATACCGTCCGGTAGCACCGTGACCACCAGCCGGAACGATTCGGCATCCGGCGTCTGGCCAGCTTCCATGCCCGGAAAGTTCAGCTCGATCATCCGGATCTGGCTGAACACCATGCCCAGCAGCAACACCGGTACCAGCACAATCATCAGATTGAGAAAGGCGGTAATGTCGAGGTCTGCGGAGGCCGTCAGCCTGCGATGTCGACGTCTCATGTTCGGCTACTCCTGATCAGATCCTGGAATGCCGGCACAATCAGGCGGCCGCCGCCGGTCGGTTTGCGGGCTCTGACAACATGTTAAGGAGCTTGACCCCCGCCATTTCAAAACTGTCGACAATCTCGTTGGTGCGGGTCTGCAGTACCGCGTGGAACAGCAGCAGCGGAATGGCCGACATCAGGCCAAAGGCGGTGGTATTCATGGCCACAGAAATGCTTTCCGATAACAGCGATGCCTTCTGCGCCGGGTCTGCGGCAGCGACAGCGGTGAAAGCCGCAATCAAACCAATGATGGTTCCAAGCAAGCCCAGCAGCGTGGCAATGTTGGCCAGAGTGGCGAGGTACTGTGTGCGCTTTTCCAACCGGGGCAACACTTCCATCAGGCCCTCTTCCATGGCGTATTCGATGTCTTCACGCCGGCTGTTATTGATCAACCGGGCAATACCGGCACCAAGAACCGAGGCAATTGCGCTGTCTGAGCTGGATGCCGCTTTCATGGCGCGCTGGTAATCACGTTTTTGCAGGGCGGGCAGAATGCCGCGCTCAAATGCCACACGGTTTCGACGGCGAACCGCTCCGAGATACAGGAAACGTTCCAGAGTGATCGCCAACCCCAGTGCAAGCACAATGGCAATCGGGTACATGAAGGGACCACCCTCCTGGAAAAAACGGATAACGGTATCAAGCATGGTGTAGTTCTCCATCTACTGCGACGTTAGGGTTGCGACTCGACTGATGCGGCGCCCTGCCCTGCAGAAAGCGTTGGTGTCAGCACAAGGGGGTTAAGGGTTTCGCGGAACTGGCGGTGGTTCTCCAGAACCGGTTGAGTTACCGGATGCAAGAGTTCCGGTGCCTGTTGATTGAGTTCGGTCCTCGGGCGCCGGGGCAGGCTCGGCGTTTGCCAGGGCAATATGTACAGAATTCTCGGATCGTCTTCGCCGGTTCCAGCGGAGAGCCCCCGTACCTGCAGAACGTTCTGTTGGCTCTGCCCTGCCTCACTGATCCCTTCTGCGGAATAGCCGATGGCCGGCCAAAGCAACAGAACAAACAGGGAGAAACCGCAGCACGTTAACCTGGACAGCATCATTCCAGCCTCCGTTCAAGATCTGCGATCCAGCCGGCAACCTGCGAGCCTTCCTCCCCCACCAGGGACTGATATTGCTGGTAATGTTCCAGCGCCTTGTCGAGGTCCAGCAGGTAGAGCTCCGATATCACCGCCAGGTTGTAATGCAGTTCCGCCACCTTCGGCGTCACCTTCAACCCCGCTTCCAGCATCTCGGCGGCTTCCTCAAAGCGCTCCTGCTCTTTAAGAAGCAGTGCCAGATTGTTGCGAACCCTCACGTTGGCAGGATCCGCCGCAACCGCCTGGTGCCAGGCCTCCAGCGCCATCTTCCGGTCACCGGCTTCGTAGGCCTGCCGGCCCTGCCGCTCCCACTCTTTTGACTGTTCCGGCTGATACACTGGCGCCACTTTTTCAGGGGCCGGCGCTTTGGAAGCGCAGCCAGCCAACCCCGCAAGAACCAGAAGAAGTAGAAACCGGAAAACCTGGGGTATCCCTCTCAACCTCATCATGAGCCTCCCTGCTTGGTGTCCGTCGTCCAACTCATCCAGCGAAGCTGTCGGTCGTAGCGCCCGGGGTGCATGGTGGCCAGGGCCTCCAGGCTGCGCTGAATCCACTCATCGAAACCTTCCGTGGGGATACGTTCGTGGTTGCGGGCGTGCAGCGCCATGGCCTCTTCCTCAAGTGGAAACGCTTCCTCTTCCAGGAGCATCTGATATTGCATGGCTTCCATTTCGTTCAGTTCCGCAGGTACTTCAGAGGACATGAGGTCAGACGCCAGTGTTCGATAGAGTTCAGCACGGCGATATAAAACCTCCGAACGTACTCCATCGCCGGCAAAGGACTCTGCCTCCTGGAGATACGCCTGAGCCTGCTGCATGGCGGCCTGCTTTCGTGCAAGTGACTGCTCCAGCGGGTGAACCAGTGCAATGCCGGCAAAACGCTCTGCCGTCTGTGCACCAAAGAACAGTGCCGCATCCGCAGCCCATTTCAGGGTCTCCTCGGAATGCCAATGGCTGGCTCTTTCCCGAGCCAGCAGTTGTTCACGTACGGCAATCACCGAGTCTCCCGATTCGATCAGCCGTTGGCGCATGGTCTGCTGTTGAACATGCTCGTCGGCGGAATCGGGCGTGGGTGCAACCGCCAGCCAGTTTTTGTAGAGCTGGTTTCTGGAAGCGCTGTCACCCTCTGCGTGGAAGATGGCCGCAGCACGCAGTCTGGTGGGCCACGGGTCCACAAGCGTTTCTGAGCGATTCAGCAGCTCCTCCGCTGCTTTTAGACCCTGGCCAGATTCCTGATAGGCAAGAACCAGCTTCTCACTGGTTTCAGGCGTAAGCTCATGACTCGGATAATCCATCCGGAAGCGTTGGAGTTCGTTGATTGCAGCCAGCCAGTCGGATGCCCGAAGCAGGGTATTCGCGGCATCATAGCGAGCCTTGATCGCAATTTCAGAGCCCGGCATAACGCCCTCAACCCTCTGGAAATGCGCCACGGCCAAAGTTGCGTCGCCGGCGCGAGCAGCCTTTTCACCCTGCTGATAGATGGCGGACGCAAGTTGTTCAAGAAGACTGCGCCTTTGGCTTTCTGCATCCGGGCTGGCTTCGTCAGCCAATGGCAAAGCCTGGCGCCACGCACGTTCAGCGAGCCCAAACTCGTTGTTTTTCTGTCGAATACGCGCGGTCACCAACCACGCGGCGTAACGCTCGGTAACCCCCGCCCGCTCCCAGGTCAGTGTAGAACTGGCGTATTGCAGGGCACGCTCGAATTCGCCCAGGTCGTACCAACGGTTGGCAAGGTCGGCACGGAGCCCCGACAGACGCTCATCCGGGCCAAACGCCTCTGCATATTGCTGCTCTTCGTTGCTCAGGACGAGCAGCGTCGCAGTTCTGCTCTCTCCTGATGCCAGCTCAAGATCCTCACGAACAATTCGGATAGCGGCCCAGGCCGAATCCCGGGAATCCCCGTGGCGATGGTCGTAGGCTGCGGCCCGGAAATTCCTGACGGCTTCAGCCCGATCGCCAGCCAGTAACCGAGCATCGCCTGCGAGATGGAGCAGTTCCCCGGCTTGATCCGAGCGAGGTGCAAGCCGCTCGTAATAATGGGCGGCTTTGGCCCAGGCTTCACTGGCGGCAGCCGTTTGGTTCCGGCTACTGAGGTCTGTACCGGTGGCGTAGTAGTGATCAGCGAGGAAGCGGGTGTATTGCGCCCAAAGCCCCTTCTGCTCAGGAGTCATCGTCTGGAATCGGGCCTCTGCCCCCAAACGCTGGACGTAATCATCCCGCGCCGCCAGAGCTTTTGGGGTATTACCGGCTAGTTGCCAGTAGGACACACTCTGGGCCAGGAAATCCGGGCTCGCTGTGTGGCCCGGAAACTCGGACACAAAGGCGTTGTTGACCGACACCGCCCGTTCATAACGGCGTTCCACCGCATGCAGATCCGCAAGCCGGTCGTATAACAGATGCTGCCATGCTGATGACTCACGACAATCCAGCCAGTCGGCAAGGGTCCGGGCATCACTCTGGCGGGACGCCATCAAAGCCAGCACCCGGAAGGTGTCCTCCAGCATATCCATGGACTGCGCCGGCGGGTTGGCCAGCGTGGATTGGTCTGGCAATTGCTGATCCAGTACCGCCATGAATGTCGCTGCCGCGCGGGTCCAGGCGGGCTCACCCTGTTTAAACTGACTCCAGCCGAGCATGTAGCGGGCTTTGGCGGCAAGCTCCTGATGGCTGTCGTGCTCCAACAACTGTCGGTAACCGGCCTCTGCCTCCGCGTAGCGGCCGGCAGAGAACGCGGCTTCCGCAATTCGAAAACGGGCTTCGGGCACGAGTTCAGAGTTCGGATAAAGGCCAACGAGCTGTTTCAGTCTTGCGATGGACTGCTCGGGTTGCCCGGTCAGCGCGTGAGCCTTGGCCATCTGGTACAGCAACTCGTCGAGACGCCCGGAAAAGGACCCTTTAGCCAGAATGCTTTCGTAGCTCTCGAGCACTTCTTCATAGATGGCCGCTTCCCGCTGTTCAGGAAAACCGACGTCCTCTCCCGACCGGTCACGGATATTGTTAAGCCGGTTCAGGGCATCAATCCGTACTTCAGGCTCGTCCGAGGACTCAAACAGCTTCTGATAACGGCGAGCCACTTCCAGAGGCGAAATCGCCGGCAGTGGCCGGCTCTCAAATTTCAGAAACACCGGGCGCATATCCCCCAGGGTTTCACCATCCCGCCCCAACTCCACGCGGAACGATTCCTGCGCAGAAACCGGCGCATGGGCCAACGCCATAATCATGACAAGGGATGCCGCAAAGGACTTCGGAGCAAAAGGCAGATTCACTGTGCACCCTCCCCGAGATTTTCCAGAGCCAGATACTCGTAGAGATGGGCGATTTGCTGCTCGGTTTTGTCCAGCGCGTGAGTCATGCGCTGGGTCTGCTTTTTAACAAACGCCAGTGCCAGTGCATCCAGTTCTCGCGCAGCCTGCTCCCGGAGACTAAGGGTCTTGTAACGTAAATCCTTGGTGGCGTCTCTCAATGCACCAGCGTCGTCCAGAACCGTTTCCAGGCGCTCAGGCATTTGGACGACCTGCTGATTCAGCGCGTTCATGCGGCGGCTGGCTGCTGCCAGGGACTGTTTGAGCTGGCGCAGTTCTGCGGCCTGGGCTGGCGTCGCCGCCTGCTCCGCCAACTGATCCAACCTCGTTTCCAGCTCCCTCTGCTGTTGCTCAACAGCCGCGGTTTGTGACGCCGGAGCCCTTGAATCGGCTGATCTCACAAAGCCCTCAAGCGCCTGGATGAAAACCTGCAGGTTGTACTTGCTCGCATCCAGTGTTGCGACCATCTCATCGAGGCGCGCCACCCTCCGCACCGCTGTCTGGGCGCCGGGTTCTTCCATAAAGCGGAGAAGATACGCCATTCGTGGTTGGGTCAGCGTCCGGTTATCGGCCAGAAACCACTGAATGTCGTCACTCCGGGCATCCTGAACCAGGGTTTTGTAGGCACCGTCTACCTTGATCCTCTCGGACAACTTGCCCAGGGTTACCCGCTCTCCCTCATACGCAGCATTGGCGGCGAGCCAGGATTCTCCCGCCTGGCCCGGATACCCGGAAAGATCGTAACCACGGCCCATGCCAATCCAGGCATCTGAAACGCCGGGGAATGCCAGCGGAAACTTCTTGGCCCGGTGCCAGCTCTGCATGGCAGCCCGGTGATTACCTTTGCGCGACAGCGCAAGCCCGTGAAGGTAAAGGGCCTGAGGTGTGTGATAACTTTCCAGAGAGACCTTCTCCAGAAAATCGATCGCTTTGTCGTAATCATCGCTACCCAGCGCCAGATATCCGGCCCGGAGATTGAGTTGATCGAGCAGTGCCCGGTTCCGATTCGCGTCGGCGTCTTTGGCAGCCATGGCCATGGCAACCCGGAGTGAAACCAGAGCCCGTGACGAATCGAGATCATCACGGGCGAAATCCGCCGCCAGGTTCATGTAGCCCACAGCCGCCCAGTAGCCATCTTCCATACGCGCGAGGTATTGACCGGCCGCGTCGGTCTTCGCTTGTATTCTGGCCAGCTCCGCCAGACCAAGAAGCGCTTTTTGAACCACTTCGCCATAGCCGGTTCGACGCGCCTGCTGGTACCAGTTCTCCGCACCGGTGAGATCGCCTTCTTCCTGTGCCATTTCAGCCAGAGCCAATGCCGCTTCGCCACGGTGAGACGCACCGTTATATACACCCTCAAACCCAGCCCTGGCCTTGTCGTGCTGCCCCGACGCCAGCATAAGCCGGGCCTGGAGGTAATCGGCCGATTCGCCTTCAAGCTTCATGGCCAATCCGACAACCGACGAAGCCTCACCGGTATCCAGCGCAAAGCGAACCACGCCGGTTGCCAACGAGTTATCCATGGCAGTTGCTACCGGCGCGGCAACACCTGCCAGCATCGCTGCCATGACACCAATACTGGTTCGGAGGAACAGAGACATGCGCCCATTCATGGCCGGTTATTTCCACTCAACAAATGAGACTTCCGGTTCATAGTCCGGTGCCTTGGCGTTCAGCGTCATCTGCAGGCGCAAAGTGCCGGGCTGTTTCCGGAAATCGTGGACGATCTCCCGGCGCACGAAACGATTGTTGGCCGCCCGGGCGTTGATCACTGCCTTGAGAGTGTGTCTTCCGTCCACGAGGTTGCCGATAAACAGTTGATGTACGCCGCCCTGGCCCAGTGAGCTCCGTTCGTTTTCTGTGTAAAGATGAGCGGTAACCGGCTGCTCATTGACGAACAGTTCTACCGAATCCAGCTCAAGGGCTTGCCTGTTCGCCAAAGACAGAAAAACCGCCACCCGGGTATTCACCGGGTGCAGCAGTTTCTGCTCGAGGGCATGCACACTTGCGGTATGCCGGGTAATGTCAGCGTTCAGACGCTCGATCTGCTCATCGAGCGACGATGCGTGGGAGGTTGCCGCCATCGCAGCCATGATCATTCCGGATATACAAAGCCCCCTGATCCCTGGGGCAATCCGGCACTTTTGTGGTTTTTGTCTGCCGAACATCACTTTCCTGCCTTGCCGGGCCGCGCTGGTGCGCGGCTCAGGTAACATTTCGAAATAAAGAGTAACACCCGCTAACAACCAAGAACGGTATCCATTTCACCAAATGAGCATTTGGCCGGGTATCGGCAACGAAAAGTGTCGACTAATTTGACAGAAATAAAGGAAAGGGAGACTGATTACAAAGGACCGACCGGCCCCATGACGATGCAAGCTATTGATATTAATACTTTATACAGGGGCATGGCCCCGGATTTGCTCTACCAGAGTTGGCGGGAGCGCCTTTCAGGCAACCCCCGCTTGAATATGCCGAGCTTTGCCGATGCCCTCAACCGCATCGGCTTTTTTTTACTTACTCAACTGCCTCATGGCCGATTCGAGCCCCTCAATGGTCAAAGGGTACATATGATTATTGACCAATTGCTGGGTAATGCCCAGCGAACCACCCGATCCCCAGTAGCTTTCCGGTAACGGGTTGAGCCACACCACCTTCCGGAAATGCTCGGTCACACGCTGGAACCAGGTCGCGCCTGCTTCCTCATTCCAGTGCTCGATAGAGCCACCGGGATGCGTGATCTCATAGGGTGCCATGGTGGCATCCCCCACAAAGATCACCTTATAGTCCGGCGTATATTTGTGCAGGATGTCCCAGGTACTGAGCGTCTCGTTCATGCGCCGGATGTTGTTCTTCCACACGCTTTCATAGATGAAATTGTGGAAGTAGAAATACTCCATGTGCTTGAACTCGAGACGTGCTGCGGAGAACAGCTCTTCACACACCCGAACGTGAGGATCCATGGAACCGCCCACATCAAAGAAAATCAGAACCTTCACGGCATTGTGCCGCTCGGGAACCATTTTCAGGTCCAGATATCCGGCATTGCGGGCCGTTGAGCGGATGGTGTCATCCATGTCGAGCTGGTCTGCGGCACCCTGTCGGGCAAATTTACGCAACCGGCGCAGGGCCACCTTGATGTTGCGGATGCCGAGGGTGATGCTGTCGTCCAGATCACGGAACTCACGCTTTTCCCAGACTTTAACCGCCCGGCCGTGGCGCCCCTTGTTCTGGCCGATACGGAAACCTTCCGGGTTGTAACCGTTGGCACCAAACGGTGAGGTTCCGCCGGTACCAATCCATTTGTTACCACCGGCGTGACGCTCCTTCTGCTCTTCCATGCGCTTTTTGAAGGTTTCGATCAACTCTTCCAGCCCGCCGAGAGACTCGATCTTGGCTTTCTCTTCATCGGTCAGGTGTTTCTCGAATTCGGCGCGCAGCCAATCGTCCGGAATCAGCGCCTCGAGCAGATCATCGAGATTCTCGATGCCTTCGAAATAGACCTGGAAGGCGCGATCAAACTTGTCAAAGTGCCGCTCATCCTTAACCAGGCACACCCTGGCCAAGTAATAGAACTCCTCCATGTCTGCAAATGCCAGGCGCTGCTGAATGGCCTCCAGCAGGTCCAGGAATTCCCGCAGACTGGCCGGCACCTTGGCCCGCCGTACTTCGAGGAAAAAATCAATCAACATAAAGCAGGGCTCTTGTCGGTGATCAGTTTCGGCGACGCGCCATGAAAGCCAGCTTCTGCAGCAAATGAACGTCCTGCTCATTCTTCACCAGGGCACCATAGAGCGGTGGCAGAGCCGAGCTGGAGTCTTTCTCCTGCAGGGCTTTGGCAGAGAGCTCATCCGCCATCAGCAACTTGAGCCAGTCGATCAGCTCGGATGTCGACGGCTTCTTCTTGAGCCCCGGCACCTTGCGAACGTCAAAAAACACTTCCAGCGCATCCCGCACCACCTGCTGCTGAATTCCCGGGAAGTGAACATCCACGATGTTCTTCATGGTGTCGTGATCCGGGAAGCTGATGTAGTGGAAGAAGCAGCGGCGCAGGAAGGCATCTGGCAGCTCTTTCTCGTTGTTACTGGTGATGACCACAATCGGGCGTTTCTTCGCTTTCACAAACTCCTGGGTTTCGTAAACGAAAAACTCCATTCGATCCAGTTCCAGCAACAGGTCGTTCGGGAACTCGATATCCGCCTTGTCAATTTCGTCGATCAGCAGCACCACCTGCTCGTCCGCCTCAAAGGCTTCCCAGAGCTTGCCCTTCACAATGTAGTTGCGAATGTCTTTGACCTTCTCGTCTCCGAGTTGGGAATCCCGAAGGCGGGACACCGCATCATATTCGTACAGGCCTTGCTGGGCCTTGGTGGTCGACTTGATGTGCCAGGGAATCAGAGTCATTCCCAGCGCCGCGGCCATTTCCTCCGCCAGCAGGGTTTTACCGGTGCCGGGTTCACCCTTGATCAACAACGGACGCTGCAGCGCGATCGCTGCATTGACTGCCATTTGCAGGTCATCGGTGGCTACGTATTTATCGGTGCCGGTAAACTTCATGTGTCTGATTCCTGTTGGTTACTTTTTCGGATTCTCTTTCTTGTCCGCCGGTTTGGATTTTTCGTCCTCCGGAGACTCTTCATCATAATCGGGCAAATCGTCGAATTCGGAGAGGTCGAAGTCTTCCAGACCAAACTCGTCCTCATCAATGTCGAACTCCGACTCGCTGATCTCATCAGCTTCAGAAGGATCTGGCTCCGCCTCGGCGCCAACCGTATCGTCTGCCAAGGGGATGTCATCCTCTTCCGGTTCCAGTTCAGCCGATGGCAGCTCTTCCGTTACTTCGGGTACGGCCTCATCCGGAATCTCGTCCGGTTCGCTGTCAGCTTGCGAGAGTTCCGGAATGTCTTCAGGTTCCGGCTCTTCGGCAGACGCCAGCTCTGGCTCTTTTTCCGGGACAGGTTCAGCCTCCGCTTCCACCGACTCTGACGCTGCCGGAGGCTCCGGCTCAACCACTGGTGGCTCCTCAGATTCTTCAGCCAGGTCTTCCAGGGTTTCACGCTCAGCCGCTGCCGCCTGCTCCTGTTCTGCCCTCGCTTTTTTCTGACGCCATGCAAACAAACCAAGGCCCACGATAGCAACCAGCAAGGCTGCGCCAGCACCCCAGGCCCAAACCGGGATACCCAGAAGGGTACCCTTCTCCGGCTCCGTGTCAGCGATCGGCTGTTCGACCGGCGCTTCGGGCTCCGGCTCAACGACCGGTGCTGGCTCTGGCTCTGGTTCCGGCTCAGATTCCTGAACCGGGGCTTCGACCGGAGGCTCAGCTTCCACTGGCGGCTCCGGTTCTGAAGAGTTGGCTCCGCCATCAAAATCCGGCAGCGACTCCGCCTGTTCAGACAGGTCTGGCACCATGGGTTCGGTCACCACCTCCAGAGGAGGCTCTTTCCCTGGCACGGTAAACGTCGTCATGGCGCTGAATTTGCGGGAGAAAGTTCCGCCATCCGCCACCACATCAACCTGATAGCGGCCAGGTGCAGGCAATCTGGGTACGGTGTCCCGATATACGCCGTCTTCCGGCGGGGTATCGGGAGACAAAACCTTGGTACCTTGCCGACCATCACTCGCGGTTATCGACAGGCTAACGTCCATGACCGAGAGAAAGTCTGACCCGGTAATCTTTTCGGCTTCCTCAAAAAAAGCCACTTCAATGGCCAGAGGCTGCTCTTCGGTAAACTCAGCGGGAATCGGATTCACGGCCATGCGCAGATCACTGACCACCGTCACGCGGCTCCCCTGGCCAAGATCTCCAATGATACGCCAGCGGCCCGAGACCGGTTCAGTAACGGTGATCAGATCATAGCCCGGCTCAGATGCCCAACGGACATTATCCGGAGCGCTCTCCCGGGTGAACGGCTCACCACCAGGCTGTGCAAGTGCCAACGGCTCTTCCCCAGAAGCATCCTGTCCTGAGAAGATCAGTGCCGTAAACTCGCTGATGCCATCATCAACGGCAAAGCCATCGCCCTCAATGGGAACCTGTTCCTGCGGCACTGCGGTATTCAGCGCATTGGCAAACGCCAGATTCAACGCCTCGGCAGATTGCGCCAGCTGGAAACTGCCACCGGTTTCCCGGGCGAGGTTACGAAGAAACCGGATGTCCGCTTTCTCAGACAGACCAACCGTATGAATCGTGGCGCCCTTGTCTTTCAGCGCTGGCAACAAGGAATCGACTATGCGTTTTTCCTCAGCCTGACTTGCGTCGTCACCGCCTGGCACGTCGACCTTGCCATCGCTGAGGACAATAAGATGGGTGTTCTCGAGGGTACCGCCAGACAACCAGTCGTTGGCGGCTTTCTCCATCGCCAAACCGAGGTTCGTATGCAGAGCTACCGAATTGATCTGCTCGGAACGCTCAATAGCAGTGTCGCGCCAGGACTGGTCAACCACACCGTAGGGCACCAGCATGTTAACGTACTGCCCGAAAGTCCAGAGACCGGCACTGGCACCTTCCGGCAATGTCCGGGCCAGCAGACGAACCGCTGGGCGGCGGAGATTCTGTGGATCGGTTTCCTTCATGGAGCCGGAAATATCCACCACAATGCGCACATCTGCATTGCCGGGCAGAGACAGTGCCGGGTCCTGCGCACCTGCTTGCCAAGAAATCAGCAGCAAAGCTGCAGCCACCCAAATGCGTTTGAACCCGTTCATTGAACTGCGCCCTTATCTTTTGTAGTTCTCAGAAATCGTCTATTTGCGAACCAGTCGGTACCGAACCAGATCAAGTATCCATACCAGTAGCATAACAATCGCGGCGATGCTGAAATTGAACAGCGCGCGACCGGCGGCATCGGTGTCGCCAAGAATCAGCTCATAGCCCGCAAACAGCCAGGCCGGTATCCACCAGCCGGCCACGTCTGGCGATTCCACGGGGGTCAGCACCAGCACCACAAGCGCAGACAAAAGCAGTGTCCGCAGACCGTAAAAGGGCAATACCCGGAACAGTGATTTCATCATGTAGAAAAACACAACGAAAGCGACTGCATAGGCCGCCCAGAAAACTCCATAAGCGAGTGAAGCGTCTGTATCCATCATTACAGAATCCAGTGAATAATGTGTTCTTCCCAATCCTCTTCCGGCACAGAATCTTCCGACACCACGTTTCCCCGCACCGAAACACGGGCTTGATGAACGGTATCAGGATCTCCGCTGCGAAGCGGGTGCCAGTCCGGCAGAGGCCTTCCCTCGGCGAGGGTCCGGTACGCACAGGTGTATGGTAACCAGTGGTAGCTGAGAACCGTATCGGCGGTCAGTACCGTACACCCCGGTACCTTTTTCAATCGTTGCTCATAGACCGTACAGCCACAGGTATCCAGGTCCATGTAACGGCATACAAGATCGGTGTGATACACCTCCCCCGTATCCTCATCCTCCAGCTTTTGTAAACAGCACTTACCGCAGCCATCACACAGGGACTCCCATTCCGGCTGCGTCATATCCGCCAGTCGTTTACGCTGCCAGAAGGGAATCTGCGCAATCATTTCCGGTGCTGCTCAATCTTGCGCTTGAAGTCGACGATGTAGGTGTCCTGCTCTTCCGGCATCTGCAGGAAAAAGTCCTTTTCCTCAATTGCCGCCAACACTTCCTTTCCGGTTGTGCGCGCGAGCTTCTTGTCTGGCGTCAACAGCAGATCCATCGAGTGGATGGGCGAGCCAAAGATACCTCTCAGCGCCTCCGGTAAATCGTCCCACTTTTGCCCTCGGCGGACAAAGAGATAGGTGTCGCCTTTCTTGCTGCTGCGAAACACCGATACAAATTCGCGTTCAGTCATTGGTTGAGCAGTTCCTCAATATCTTGCTTTACCGGCGCGATAATTTCCTCGCGCCATCCCTCAAAAAACGTCTGGCCCGCCAGGGTGCCATCCTGGATCAGTTTCTCAATACGTTTACGTGGCGCCAATATTTCCATTGGAATATCAAAGCGTTCGGCTGCATTGCTAAAGTAACGCTTAACCTTCTTGTAAAGCGCTTGCTGATCCCGACTCAGCGGTCTGGGGATGAGCTCAAGCCCGGAATTATCGGTAGCACGGGCGGCCTGCACAAGTTCAACCAACTGCTCGCCATAACGTTTAACGAACCCCCCGGGTACGCCCTGAACATCCCTGATCACCGCAGCAGATGACGGCAAACGCTCAGCAATGGCAATCAGCAAGCCATCGTTCAGGACCCTGTTGCGTGGCCGATCCTGGCGTCGACACTCCTGCTCGCGCCAGGCGACCAGTGCCCGGAGAACCGCTTGCTGTTCCCGGTTCAGGGTCCAGCCGCCCCGGAGTTTCAGATAGTGCTGCTCCGGGTCTTCCTGGGTAGCGGCCTCGTTGGCAAATCGCCGGGACTCATCCGCCAGGGCATGTTCCAGGTTACGCTGCCTGAGGTTGGCCAACACCCATCCGTAAAGTGGCTCAAGAAAACGGATGTCGTCCAGAGCGTAGCGTTCCTGGGCCGGCGTCAGTGGCCGTGACACCCAGTCCGAACGGGTGGCGGATTTGTCGAGCGCCTCTCCGAACAGGGTCTCAACGAGGCGTGCATAACCAACGGAAAATCCGGCACCGGCCAGTGCGGCACCGATCTGCAAATCCAGCACACCCGCTGGCTCCACCTTCAGCCAATGGCGGAATAACTCCAGATCCTCGCTCATGGCATACAACAGTTTTGGCCGGCTTTCATCGGCCAGCATGGCCCGGAACGACCCAGCAGCCTCGGCTACCCCCGGATCCACCAGCCAGAACTGGCCGTCAGCGCCTAACTGCACCAGGCCTGGAATCGGGTAGAAGGTGGAAACCCGTTCAAACTCGGTATCAAGTGCAACCGGAATGCCGGGGTCAAGGCAGCCGAGCCAGTGATCCAGCTGCTCGGGTGTCTCCAGCCAGCGAACGGTATCCGGGGCCGCTGGAACGGTTACGGCCGGGTCGGTGTGGGTCATAGACAGAACCTGAGGACTTATTCAGACAGGGGTTTGCGACCCCGGAATGCATGGGTGAGTGTAAAGCCGTCAACATAGCCCAGCTCACCGCCAACGGGAATGCCATGGGCCAGGCGTGTGATCAGGATATTCTGGCCATCAAGGCGATCAGCAATGTAGTGGGCGGTCGCTTCACCTTCCACCGTGGGGTTGGTGGCCAGGATCAATTCGGTTACGCCTTCACGCCGCACTCTATCAAGCAGACGCTCAATCCCGATCTCCTCCGGGCCCACGCCATCGATGGGCGACAGGTGCCCCATCAATACGAAGTAACTGCCTTTGTAATCGCCGGCCTGCTCAATGGCAAGCAGGTCTGAAGGGCTTTCAACAACACAAAGGGTGCCATTGCGGCGCTCGGGTTTTTCGCATATCTGGCAGATTTCGGTATCCGAAAAATTCTGGCAGCTGTCGCAACGGCGCACGCCGTCCATCGCATGATTCAACGCCGCAGCCAGCCGGGTTCCGCCAGAGCGGCCCCGCTCCAGCAGATGAAAGGCCATGCGCTGGGCCGTTTTCTGGCCAACACCCGGCAGGCATCTCAGGGATTCCACCAATTCATCAACCAGGGGGCTGAATGCCATGACTACTCCTCAAAAAATCGATGGCAGGCCGGCTCAGAACGGCATCTTGAAACCGGGCGGCATCCCCATGCCAGACATCATGCCGGACATTTTGTCTTTCTGGTTTGCTTCTACCCGGCGAACCGCATCGTTCACGGCGGCAGCCAGCAGGTCTTCCAGAATTTCCTTGTCTTCTGACAGCAGAGACGGATCGATATCCACCTTGCGGACATCGTGCCGGCCGTTCATGGTGACTTTCACCAACCCTGCGCCAGATTCACCGGTAACTTCCGCTTTGGCGATCTCTTCCTGAGCCTTCTGCATCTGCTCCTGCATCTGCTGGGCCTTTTTCATCAGGTCGCCCATATTATTCATCATCTGCTTATCTCCTGGCTGTTTCTGCGGGGCGGATACTTTCTTCGACGACCCGCCCTTCAAATCGTTCCACAATACTCTTGACCAGAGGATCCTGTCGGATGGACTCTTCCGCGGCTTTCTGGCGTGCCGCTCGCTGGCGCTCCTCAAAGGCGGCGGGCGTATGCAACCCCGGCACACCCTGCTCTATCTTCAACTGTGTGGCGTCACCGAAGCGTGATCTCAAGGCCGCCAGTATTTTTTCTTCGTGGCGAGCATTGAGCAGCCGCGCATGCCCCTCATCCAGAGTCAGCACAACCGCCTGCCCTTCCATTCTCATGGACGAATAGCTGGCCAGGTTTCCTGGCATGCCGGTAATACCCAGCGAGCGGAAATCACGTTCCCAGACAAACCCGTCGGAGGTAACCGGTTGCTCGGGCTCGGCAGGGGCTGGCTCAGGCTCGTTCACCAGGGTCTGGTCAGCATTTTGCTCTGACTGCACCGTATCAGGGGCCAAAACTGGTTCCGGCGCTGACTCTGGCTCGGATATCGCGCTTGCGTCAGGCTCAATACTGGAATCCGATTGCGGCACCGGCTCTTGCCATTCCGGTGATTCGGCCTGAACGCCGTAGTCCTCTGGCTCCCAGGGTGGCGGGTCATCCACAATGGGTGGCTGTGGCTCGGGTTCAGCTACCGGCTCCGGACTGAGAACCGGCTGAGGCGCGGGCTCGGGTGGCGGTGCCGCGGCGACAGCCTGGGTGGGCGTGGTTTGCGAAACCGGGCCAGGCTCAGGTTCTGACTCCGCCGGGCCACGGTTGCTGTTGCCAGAAGCCAGCGCCGGCGGTTCCCGGCGATCGGTACCCGGTCGAAACGCCAGCATGCGCAGCAAGGTCATTTCAAAGCCCATACGGGCATCCGGCGTCACCGACAGATCTTTCCGGCCAATCAAGGCGGCCTGGTAGAACAACTGGGCATCTTCGGCACTGAGCCGACGGGCCAGTTCCTGCACCTGGGCAGCGTCGCCCATGGCGTTGTCGGCACTGCCCGGCACCACCTGCTCCATGGTGACGCGATGGAACAGGGAAAGCATGTCGGACAGAATCACGCCGTAATCCGGCGCAAAATCCGAGATCCGGTTAATCTCAGACAGCAGCCCGGGGCCATCACGCTCAACCAACGCGTTAACAATGCGCTGGATATCGCGCTGATCGATGGTGCCCAGCATATTGCTGACATCACTGGCAGCCAGGTTCTCGTTGCCGAACGCAATCGCCTGGTCGGTCAGGCTGAGGGCATCCCTCATACTGCCATCGGCCGCCCTCGCCAACAGCCACAGAGCCGGGTCTTCAAACGGGATCTGTTCTTCGGTCAGAACGTGCTTCAGGTGGCCAACAATGTGCTCCGGCGTCATCCGCTTGAGATTGAACTGCAGACACCGGGAAAGCACCGTCACCGGCAGCTTCTGGGGATCGGTGGTGGCCAACAGGAACTTGACGTGTTCAGGAGGCTCTTCCAGGGTTTTCAGAAAGGCGTTGAAGGACTGGTTGGTGAGCATGTGTACCTCATCGATGAGGTACACCTTGTAGCGACCACGCGTGGGTGCGTACTGCACGTTGTCGGTCAGTTCCCGCATGTCATCTACACCGGTGCGGGAGGCAGCATCGATTTCGATCAGATCAACAAAACGGTTCTCCAGGATCTCCTTGCAGCTGTCGCATTCACCGCAGGGATTCGGCGTTATGCCGGTCTCACAGTTCAGACAGCGGGCCAGCAGGCGGCCAATGGTGGTTTTGCCCACGCCCCGGGTGCCGGTAAACAGATAGGCATGGTGCAGGCGCTGGTGTTCCAGGGCGTGAATAAGCGCCTGTAACACATGTTCCTGCCCCACCATGTCTTCAAAGGTACGGGGGCGCCATTTCCGGGCTAAAACCTGATAGCTCATGATCCATCAACTGCTCTGAAAAATGGGAACAACTCTAGCATGGACAGGCAATCAGAAGAAGCATGCGCTTGCGCGACAAACGGGAGAGGAAACAGGCAAAACAAGAGGCTGGATATGGGGGTGACCCCACCAGCGATCCCCCGGCACACACATCCACCGCTTCGGCTGCTCCCTTCCGGGCCTGACCGGGTTCACGGTTTCATGTTGCGGAGGCACCAATGGGGCCACCATAACGGCGTTTCGGGGCATTTCCCTCGAAAGCGGCGCGCATATTAACAGAAGGGTATAAGGACTACAACGGCAAAGGGACTTCGTCCTGCCGGAACCAACAGGCAATGCTGTACCGGGTGCGATTGGCGGGTAACACCTCGTGGGGCACATCCTCACTCAGAAACAGTGCCGCACGCCCTGCCTCCGGCCGCACCAGACCAACCATCTGATCTTCGTTGTCGGGGCTGAACACCCGCAACTCTCCCCCGTCTTGCAGCTGCCATCCTTCATTCAGATAGAGCACCAGGCTGACCACACGGGATGCCCTGCACCGGAAACTGTCCAGGTGGCGCTTGTAGAAATCGCCAGGCTGGTAGGTGGCATAATGCGCTTCATAGCGCTTCAGCCCAAGAAACAGGCGCTGGTTCAGACCAACCCGCAGGGCATCAAAGAACCGGAACAGCTCCGACTGGGCGGCGGTATAGCCATCAAGCCAGGCGATTTTATCCCGGCGGACGCTGCGATCACGGGTCAGATCGGCACCGCGCCCAATCCCTGCTCGCCCCATGGCTTCGGTACGGTCCAGTATCTCTACCTCGTTTCGAAGCGCAGCGATCAGGCCAACGGGCAAATGACCGAGCAGATCCAGCTCAATCCAGGCTTTCTCGCTCAGGCTATCGGCGAGTTCGTCCAACCAGCCATCGGAGACCAACAAAGAATCACAGCGGCCAGCTGCCCCGATAATGTCTCCAGCCACCTTGTCCAACTGGCCCGCGGACTGCTCGAGAAGCGGCTCCGGCATCGGCAAGACCGACGCTACCGGATTTTCTGATTCCATGTTCAGACCCTCACAATTTTGACGTATTGTATTCGGAAACTCGCCGCGCGCACGGTTTTAAATTACTCTGAAGCTACGGAGTTTTACCTAAAGGAAGCAGTTTCTGAATATGTCGGACAGCAGTAGCAAGCCGCCAGCAACCGGAGGCCCGGGCAACTGGTCATTTACCCGCTGGAGTACCATCGGGCAACTGGAGGCACTTGAAGTTCATCACCCGTTGTTCCAGGCCACGTTGTTTCTACAGGGGGCACACCTCACTCATTTCGCGCCAAAGGATGAACGCAACTGGCTCTGGCTCAGTGGACTCGCCCGTTTTCAACCTGGCCGGGCAATTCGCGGTGGCATTCCCGTGTGCTGGCCCTGGTTTGGAGACCCACTCCGGAACCCGCCGGAAATCCGCAAGCGCATAGCGTCATCCTCAGCCCACGGCTTTGCCCGCACCGCTTTATGGCGCCTGGAAGATGTTCAGGAAAGCGCCCATGAGGTAGAAATCAGCCTGTCCCTCAGCGCCAACGACGATTTCCAGGAACACTGGGACGGCCACGCCCTGGCCCTGATCACCTTCAGTTTTTCCATTCGCGGTTGCCAGATCGCCCTGACAACCACCAATCTTTCAAAAGCGCCGCTGGCGTTCAGCCAGGCCCTTCACACTTACCTGCCCACGGACGACATTCAGCGAACCCGCGTGCTGGGCCTGGGAAACAGCCAGTACATCGACACGCTGAAAGACTGGGACTACGTCTCACAGGAAGGGCCAGTGTATTTCGAAGGTGAAGTGGACCGGATATACGAAACCGGCGAAGCACTGACCGTAGTATCACCTTCCGGCAAGCGAAAGCTTACGTCTGTGGGTAGCGATTCAACCGTGGTCTGGAACCCGGGCCCGGGAAAAGCGCAGCGTCTTTCTGATTTTCCAGACTCTGCCTGGCAGAAAATGCTTTGCGTCGAAACAGCCAATGCAGCATCGGATTATCGGGTATTAAATGAAGGCCAGAGCCACACACTGGGCGTATTCATCGGCCGCGCCTGAGCGGCAACTTCTTTGACAAAGGGAGCGGGCATGGGCCTGGCATCGTATCTGAGATCGAAACTGATACCAGCGGAACTGGACGAACAGGTAAACCGCATTCGCAAACCCATCGGCACACTGGGCTACGATCCCTGGGGTTATAACAACGAAGCGGTGAAATACGGCTTTTCCGTTGCCCGGCAAATCTACGAGAAATACTTTCGGGTCAGCGCCTCCGGCGTTGACAACGTGCCTGCAGAGGGCCCGGTGCTGATTATTGCGAACCACTCCGGCCAGTTACCCATCGACGGCCTGCTCATTGGTTACGCCCTCGCCTCACGGGAAAAAAATCCTCGAATTCCCCGCGCCATGATCGAGCGTTTCTTTCCGACGGTGCCGTGGCTTGGCAATCTCCTGAACGAAATCGGCGCCGTGCTCGGAGACCCGGTTAACTGCGCGAAGATGCTCGCCAACAACGAAGCAGTGATTGTGTTTCCGGAAGGCGTTAGAGGCTCCGGCAAGCTCTACCGGGACAGGTATCAACTGAAACGTTTCGGCAACGGTTTTATGCATCTCGCCATGAAGTACAAGGCGCCCATTGTGCCTGTGGGCGTAGTGGGCTGCGAAGAGACCATCCCGGCCATTGCCAACATCAAGCCACTGGCCAATGCCCTGGGCGTACCCTACGTTCCTGTCGCCCTGCCCGTGGTGCTCCCCGCCAAGGTACACCTGAATTTCGGGGAACCCATGTATTTTGATGATACCGAAATCCCTGAAGAACAGGTCACCGAACGGGTAGAGGCTGTGAAAGCCGAGATCAGCCGACTGATTGACAAGGGACTGAGCGAAAGAAAAAGGCTGTTCTGATGAGCAAGCACCAAAGACCCCGCATTCTGATCACCGGTGCTGCCGGTGCGCTGGCCCAGCAGGTGATCCGCCGCCTGCGAGAAAGCTGCGACCTGGTGGCCGTCGATTTCCGGGAACAGGTTTATCTGGGCGACGACATTCCCAGCTACCGCATTGACTTCAACAAGCGGGTCTTTGAAGACCTGTTCCGACGCTACGAGTTTGATGGCGTGATTCATCTGGGCCGCATACTCTCCAGCCAGCTGACCCGCATGCGCCGCTATAACGCCAATGTACTGGGCACCCAGAAGCTACTGGACCTATCCCACAAATACGGCATACGCCGGGTGATTGTGCTCTCCACCTACCACGTCTATGGTGCCGTGGCCTATAACCCGGCGCTGATTGACGAGTCCGCCCCCCTCAAAAGCGCAGGCCTGAGTGCCGACCTGGTGGATTCAGTGGAGCTTGAGAACCTCGCCAACATCTATCTTTGGCGCTACCCGGAACTCAACATCACTATTCTTCGGCCCTGCAACATCGTGGGCCCCGGGGTTCGCAATACCATGAGCACCCTGCTCAGCAGTGAGCGGGCACCCGTATTGGCTGGCTTTTCGCCGATGACGCAGTTCATCCATATCGACGATATGGCAGACGCCATTGTCGCCGCCTGGGCAAAGCCCGTAAAAGGCGTATTCAATGTCGCGCCGCAAGACTGGGTCGCCTACCAGCACGCCTTGAAGCTCTGCGGTTGCAAAACCATACCCATTCCCTCCATTCCACCGAGCGTGCCGAAGGCCATTGCCCGGGTTCTGAACCTGCGCAGCTTCCCTCCGTACCTGATGGCATTCTTCAAATATCCGGTGGTGATTGATGGTCGCGCCTTCGCCCGGGAATTCGGTTTTGAGCCCAAACGGCCATTGAAAGAGATTTTCCGGTATTATCGCGATAACAAAAAACCGGTGTGAAACTCATCGGTAATTTGAGTATTCAAATAGACGAACGGCCCTTTTCGGCGCTACCCTGTACATATTAAATACAGTACCCGGGCACCGGCAGGCCCGGGATTCCCGGTGTTCAAGGAAAGAGCTAATGTTCAGGGATCTCAGCGTGATCAGTCACGGTGCGGCAGCCGCTGTCTTTGCGGTTCTGGCCGTTCTTGTGGCAACCCGTTATCTTCGCCGCGACATTGATCGTGCTCTGTTCCTTGCCGCCATCGTTACCGCCCTGTGGGCCTCCGTTCTGGTTACCCAGAGCCTCTGGGGATCACCCGGGTTCTTCACCCGCTACCTGTTGGAATTGCTCAGAGACACCGCCTGGATACTCCTGCTGTTCGCCATGCTTCGCGACGGCTTTCGCCAGGGCCGATTTGGCAGTCAGATCAAAAAAGTATTGGGTGCGGCGACAGCAATACTGATTATCACCTTACTGGCCCTTGGTACACTGGAATTCGTCCTGAACATAGGCCTGGTCAGTGGTAAGACCAAAGTGATTGGCCAGATCGCCCTGTCACTTCTGGGCCTGTCTCTGGTCGAGCAGATCTGGCGAAACTCTACTGCCTTCGGCCGGTCCAGCATGAAGTACCTGTGCATCGGCGTTGCCACCATCTTCGTCTTTGATTTCTTCATGTATGCCGATGCCCTGCTGTTCGGGCAAGTCGCGGATTCGTTCTGGAATGCCCGCGGTTTTGTGAACGCCGCACTCATGCCCCTGTTTGCCATCAATGTGGTGAACACACGCAAACAACCAGTGGACTTCCAGCTTTCCCGTTCGGCGGTGTTTCACGCCGGCACCCTCATCTTCGCGGGCGGCTATCTGTTACTGCTGGCCATCGGCGGTTACTACGTGCGGGCTCTCGGTGGTGAATGGGGCGAAGCCCTTCAGGTTCTTTTCATCACCGTTTCCCTGGCGTTT
>NZ_DIHV01000027.1:0-18010 GCF_002420325.1 Marinobacter sp. UBA5687 | reverse complement strand
GGGCCCATTATCGGAAACCCGGATTTCCAGGCGGCCAGAGGTAGCGGAAACGACGATTGAAACATCGGCTGCCCCTGCCTCCAGACTGTTATTCACAAGATTGGTACAGGCGCCGACCAGGGCATCGCGATTGCACATCAGCCGGCAAGGCGTCTGCACCTGGTTGTCCAGGGTCACCTGCACACCTGGCGCAAGCTTGAGTCCATCAACAGCAGACTCGAGCGCTTCCACCAGGCGCGACGAATCCAGCTCTTCCGCCAGTCGGGTTTCACCGCGGGCGAAGATCAACATGTCACGAACCTGCTGTTCCAGATGGGTCAGGCGGGACATCAGCCGGGAAGCGCAACGTTGACGTAGCTCCTCATCGAGATCCGGCTGGCTCAGATGGCCACCATAGAGAATGGCAGCAGACAGCGGTGTGCGAATCTGGTGGGCCAGGGACGCAACCATCTTACCCATGGCAGAGAGGCGCTGGGCATGAGCCAGTTGCGACTGGAGCTGCCGCGTTTCAGTCAGATCGGTCAGCAGGATCAACTGACCCGGCTGATTCTCCATGGTACGGATCTCAATGCTGACCCGGCGACCATCCTTCAGGGACACCTCATGGCCATCGTCGTTACGGGGCGCGAAACAGCGGCGGATAACGTCAATCCAGCGCTCGCCCTCAAGCGGCTCGCCGAGCAAGGCAATGGCGGCCGGGTTGCTCTGGCTGACAGTGCCATGCTTGTCCAGCACCACCACACCCGCAGGCAGGGCATTGAGCAAGGTAGACAGGCGATCTGCCAGCTGCTCTTTCTGCTCCAGCTCCTGCTGGCGCTGCCGCGATTCATAAGACAGCTCACCCGACAGCTGGTTCACCCGAGACTCGAGTGTGCGATAGGAATCGGTAATCTGCCGAGACATGCGATTGAACAGTTCCAGCGCAGAATCTACAGCCTCATCGTCCTGCTGCGGAAACAGTGCTGTCACCTTGTCGTTGACATCAGCCGCAGCGTTGGCATCCGGCTGGTGGCGGGACTCCATAACGACATGTGCGTGGCTCATAACCTTTCCCCCTGACAGGCCCGGCGGGGCCATCAATACTTTTGTTCGGAAAGGTTAAAGCTAACAGCGTGCCAATTAGCATTTATTGTTTATTTTCAAATAGTAACGAAACCAACGATACCCGGGGTGACGAATTACCGTCGGCCAGAAACAACAATGGCGTCGCAGGTTACAAACCTTTGACGCCACCTTTTAACGGCCACCCCGGTGTCATCAGGCTTCTTCTGAGTCGTCCCTCAGACCATACTTTCGCACTTTCTCCACCAGCGTAGTGCGCCGTATCCGCAGCTTCTCGGCAGCGCGGGCGACTACGCCGCTGGCTTCATCAAGAGCCTGCTGAATCAACTGCTTTTCAAGATTGGAGAGATAATCCTTCAGATCAATGCCGTTCACCGGCAGCAACGCTGGCGCATCCAGCCCCACCAGGCCTGGTATGGAAGAGGGCATACCGGAATCCTCTACCGGGCGATTCTCGTCATAATCATCCACATAGCGGAACTTCTTCGGCAATTCCTGCACTCCGATCACGCCATAGGGATGCATGATGGCAAGACGCTCCACCAGGTTAGCCAGCTCACGGACATTGCCCGGCCAATCATGACGACACAGGCTCATGATGGCCGCCGAGTTCATCCGCAATGAACCACGCTTCTCTTTCTCCATCCGGGAAATCAGCTCGTTGATCAACAGTGGAATGTCTTCGACTCGCTCCCGGAGTGCCGGCATTTCGATGGGGAACACGTTCAGCCGGTAGTACAGATCCTCCCGGAAATCACCAGATTCAATCATGTCCTCAAGATGCTTGTGGGTCGCCGCAATCACCCGTACGTCAGCGGTCTGGGTGCGGTTACTGCCCACTTTTTCAAAGGTGCGCTCTTGCAGAACCCGCAGTATCTTCACCTGCATGTTCAGGGGCATATCGCCAATTTCATCCAGGAACAAGGTGCCGCCTTCCGCCATCTCAAAGCGCCCTACCCTCGCCGTAATGGCGCCGGTAAACGCGCCTTTCTCATGGCCAAAGAGCTCGCTTTCCAGCAGCTCTGCCGGAATGGCACCACAGTTCACCGGCACAAAGGGCTTATCGCGGCGGGAAGAATGGTAATGCAGATTGCGAGCAACCACTTCCTTCCCAGTACCGGACTCTCCGGTAATCAGCACGCTCACATCCTTGTCGGCCACCTGCTCCATCAACTGGCGCACTTGCTGGACTTTACGACTGGTTCCCACAAGGCTGCGGAACAGCTGCACACCACGCTGCTGGCCGCGCTGCTGGTTGCGGCTGAACTGGTCCCGATAGATCTGTGCGCGGTACAGGGAATCCACGAACTTGGTGTAGTTCAGCGGCCATTCCATCCGCGCAATCACTCGTGCCGCATCGTCCTCTGACAAACCCTTGAGCTCAGGGTCGCCAACCAGCAACACTGGTACACCGGTCATGGCCCGGCACACCTGCTCTATGGCGGAACAGGCGCCGGATTCGGTGCCGTTGACGACCGCCACTGAAACACTATCCCAGGCCTGATCATCGTCACTCGCCAAAAGCGCCAAAGCCTCGTCGCCGGAAATCACCTGCTCTTCACCGACAAACTCCAGAATGGTGACCAGATCTCGCCGCCTGGTTTCATCCTCACTCAGCACCAGCACTTTGTTATTTTTGGACATTCACAGGAATCTCTTCATGGATTTGTGCGGTATTTAAGACCGTATGCCGGCCCGAGTCAATTTTATGACGCTATCTTTGACGATTCGAGGAGACGTTCTGATAGGTTTTGGCGGCGTTACGGTTCTGGCTGACCCCCTTCAATGAGGCTTTCGCCTCGTCGCGGGCCTTCACAGCGGCGGCATCGGCCTCGGCCACAAAACGATTCAGCGCTTCCAGTCGCTCTCGCACCAGTGTGGCATCAAGGCGACCCTGCTCGAGCTCAGCCATCAACGGTTCCACCGTCGGTCGAACCCGGGCATTAAGCTGGCCCAAGCGTTCCCAATCCTGGTTGTCCAGGGCCAGGGTTAATTCGTTTTGAAGCTGATCCAGATCGGAAAGGAGGTTTTCAGGGTTGGCCATTGGCAATCTCCGGGGTCTGCGGGACAGACTGGCCAACGAAAGGGCGCCACCGGAAACGATGGCGCCCCGCAAGCGGACGGTTAACGCCGTGCAGCGCGACGGGCCGCAGAGGCGGTAAACTCGTTACCACGATACCCCGGCGCGAAATCATAGGCGGGGTAACCATTGTCCAGACCATCAATGTAATAACGATTTGCCTTCAGATCATACGTCATTTCCATGGTGGTCCAGAAGACCGGCTCGCTGTAGTAGCTGATATTGTGAGCCTCGGAAACGCGCCATAGCTCGCCTTTCTCGTTGTACTCCTCAGAGACCAGAATCTGCCAGCTATCTTCGTCAATGTAGAACACACGGCGCTCGTAAATATGGCCGATACCGGTACGACGCTTGGCCTCTACCACCCACACCCGATGCAGCTCATAGCGAGCAAGACTCTGGTTGATGTGGTTGGGGCGGATGACATCCTCAGGGCGAACACTGGAATCGTGAAGCTTGTATCCGTTGTAGGGAACCAGCAGCTCCCGTTTACCTTTGAGTTCCCAGTCATACTGGTTTGGAGCACCGTTATACATATCTTTCTGGTCAACCGAACGCAGAGAGGACGAATTCGGCAGGTCTGTCTCGTAGGCCAGGTTCGGAGACCGGCGCAGGCGTCGGGAACCCGCATCATAACGCCATGCAAGGCGAGGTGAACGAACCTGGTCCAGAGTCTCGTGCACCAGGGTGATGGTGCCCGCCAGCGTGGTCGGAGCGATCGTCTCGGTTTTCAGGTAGAAGATCTTGTTGTCGATATCGGCAAGATCCGCGCCTACCTGACTGTACGCGAAAAAATAATCGTAGTGGTTGACCACCGGGTTGAAAGAACCGTCTTCCTGAGGAGTGGCTGAAGCACTTCGGAAGGACACCTCCTCACCGCGATACCGGAGAATGTGGTTCCAGATCGCCTCCAGACCATTCTTCGGAATGGGGAACGGGCTGGTCATGATGGTGTCTCTTACCCCGTTACCATTATCCAAAAGCTCGGCGGTCAGGGCATTCTGACGGAACTTCTCGTATACATGTTCGGGAAACGCCGCTGTCCGACGGGTTTCATACACCGGCATGAAAAATGCCGGGCCATATTGCTCCAGCATCCGGATGTGGCCGTCCGACAACTTGTCCCGGTAAAGATCAAGGTTATCACCCGTCACCACATACAGGGCGTCATCGCCAGGGAACGGATTGGTTTCTACAGACCCCTCGCGCCAATTCGCCGGTGGCGTGGCAAGCCCGCCATCCCAGGCTGGAATGGTGCCCGCTGCGTTGCCCGCGCGCTCAGCACCAACCGGTGTCAGCTCATTATTCAGGCGCGCGGCTTCCGCCTGTGTTACCTTTGCCAGCAGCGGACTGGACGCCCCCATAACAGCAACTGCGATGGCAGCAATAAATCGGTTTCGCATCCTCAACCTCCAGCGTGAGTCACATGAGTGGTCAATACTCACCCAATCTGACGCTCTTTTTGCCAGTTTCAAACGCCCGTTTCAAGTGGTTGTTTGTAGTTTCTTGTGACAAGAGCATTTCCACAAAGCGGATAGAACGAGAAATAAACAGCCAAAAATGATAAACTCCCAAAGTTTTACCGGCCCTGTTTCTCTGATTTTTCGTTCGCAGGTTTCCTCATGGCATCTCAATGGCATTCTCTGGTTTCGCAAAAGCTGTTTCTGGCCAAAACGTTACTAATCCGGGTTGAGCAAGACGAAGCAGCGACTGCGCCAGAACGAGAAGCCCAACTGCAAGGTGCCATTGAGTTATTGCTGCGGGCTCGAGAACTCCTGCTGGTAATGATTACCCGATGCCACCAGAACAAAGTCGACAGACCGGCCTCCATCGACGAGCTGGAGGCGCTGTTTCCCTATGCGATTGCGGAAGGCGGGATGTTGAAGGAACTGGCTGAAACACCAGGCAGCTGGTGGCAACAGCTGAATCAGTTGGAGACTGCAGCTGGAGAACCGCCCAAGATACGGAAAACCGTGACGGAAGAAAACATCATTGCGGTTTCGGCGGATCAGGGGCCAGATCGGTCCGTTCAGGCTCTGAACAAGATACTGGCTGCCATGACCGTATTGACCAGAGAGATAGACGAGCAACACAGCGAGTGGTAATCCGCCTGCCGGAGCCAATCCATTAACATACGCTGACAGCAGATATAGGTTGAATGAATGTCACCTTCGTTTTTTGAAATTGTACAACTCGCCGACGGCGACTACGCGCTTCGCCGGATTGATGACGATGCAGCTCCACTTGTGCGCATCTCATTCTCTGATGAGGCCAGAGAAATGCTGGAAGACCGGGACATGAACGTCGCCAAGGCGATGATTGCCGCTGGCATCGAGGCCGCTGGCAACATCAGCCACGACATTGACTGGGAAGAGGACGAAAGCGAGTTCGCCGACAATCAGCCCCACTACACCTTGCATTGAGCACCCGTTATCTCTGGCGCAACACCACACCGTGGCTATTACCCTTGGCAGATGCCTTTTGCAACGCTTCCAGCGCCGCACGGCCTAGCTTGTGAGTCCAGAGCACAACGGCATGGCAGGTGCCTGCGCCCAGCGCCCGCTCAGCCAGCTCTTGTGCTGGGAATTCTGTCGTTGACCGCAACACCAGAATCTCACTGGCCACAATGCCGTGCATTTTCTGCCACTTGGCCACCAGGGACTGGGGAGGATCAATCCACGCCAGCCAACGTTTCTCCTGGTTGAGTTGTGTGAGCATTGGCAGCAGCAACTGGAAATTCTCCACCTGCTCCTCCGGAAGAATAATCTCGGTAACATTGCCACCGAAGCCAGACGCTGAACGTCGCTCCGAACCGGACGCTGCTACCCGGGCCGCCGGTGCCCTTTGGCCAGAGGAAACCGCGCCAGCCGCAACAACAGCTGCCGGCTGAAATGCCATGTTCTGAGTGAAGCTCAACTGTTCCATTACTCACCTACCTGCGCCATGCGCTGCCGAATACGGTATTCAGTGAAGATCGGAGCGGCGGATAACGCCTACGCCGAGACCTTCAATAAACAATTCCTGCTCCGCAAGATCGACCTCAATCGGAGCAAACTCCTCATTCTCTGCAATCAGCCAGACCTTGTTGCCTTCCCTGCGGAAACGCTTGACGGTGACCTCCTCTCCGACACGAGCGACAACGATCTGACCGTTATGGACATCCTGGGTACTGTGCACCGCCAGTAAATCACCATCCAGAATCCCGATGTCTTTCATGCTCATCCCCCGTACCCGCAAAAGGTAATCTGCTGAAGGAGAGAAGAAGCCCGGCTGCAGCGTGCAGTGATCTTCAATATGTTCCTGCGCCAGAATCGGGCTACCGGCGGCAACCTGCCCGATGACAGGGAGGCCCAGATCTTCTTCGGCCTCCGGCAGGCGAATGCCCCGGCTGGCTCCCGGGACCATCTCGATGGCGCCTTTCCTTGCCAGAGCCCTCAAATGTTCTTCCGCCGCGTTGGCGGAACGGAATCCCAGCTCTGCGGCAATTTCAGCCCTGGTGGGCGGGTAGCCGGTTTCATCCACGTAACGTCGGATAATGTCCAGCACCTGGGATTGTCTTGCAGTCAGTTTCATCAGTCGGGCTCCGGAATTTCGATCCTGTTTTTTTATACAGTGAACTGACTATATACAGTGTTTTATCCAGTGTAAAGCCCTCTCCGTTTCGTTTCCTTCCTGTAACGGGCGACCAACAGCCTGTATGTTATGGTGACGCAAACCAGACACAGGGAAGCCACACACAACCATGACCGTACACGACCGCTGCAAGATGCCGGAACAAACGACAAACCGGGACGGCCAGGAACGAAAAGTCGGGGTTGAGATTGAACTGTCCGGCCTGACCTACGAGGCCCTGGTCCAGCATGCTGCCCGACTGCTTGGGGGAGAGCCGGAGCTGACATCCCGTTATGTCACCCGACTGGATACGGACGCCGGGGCTTTCACCATTGAGCTGGACTCTGATCCTATCAAAGACCTGGATCTTGCCGACGAGCGGCTCCCGGAATCCATTCGGGAACTCGGCAACCACGCCATGGACGTCATTGATTTTGCCGCCGAGAAGATTGTGCCATTAGAGATTGTGGGACCACCGCTCGCAATGTCGGCTCTGGGCATGATCGAGAATCTGGTAGACGAGCTGCGAGACCTGGGTGCTGAAGGCAGCCGGGAGGCCATCTACTTTGCGTTCGGGCTTCAACTTAACCCGGAACTGCCCGATCTTGAACCCGAGACCCTGGTACGTTATCTGCAGGCGTTCGCACTGCTGTATGACTGGCTCAAGTCCCGGCATCAGCTGGATATCAGCCGGAAGTTCACCACCTACATCGAGCCCTGGAGCAGCCGCTACACAGACAAGCTGATGGCGGACGATTACCGTCCTGACCTGGACACACTGATGAGGGACTATCTGCACTACAATCCTACCCGGAACAAGGCGTTGGATCTTCTGCCACTGTTCGCTCATCTGAACGAATCGCTGTTGTCCGAATACGTTCAGGACCCCAGGATCAAAAGTCGTCCTACTCTGCACTACCGGCTGCCGGATTGTGATATCGACAATCCCAATTGGCACTTCTCCACAGTGTGGAACGATTGGGTAGTGCTGGAACAGCTTGCCAACAACCGTCAGGATCTTGATGCCCTGCGGGGCGAATTCCACGAATCCCGGAAGTTCAGCTTCCGCAATCTCACCCGCTCCTGGCGTGAGTCCACCGATGAATGGCTGCATCAGCACGGTTATGTCTGACTGGGAAAACGAAACGGACATCCCCGGTCTCACCATCGGCATCAGCGGCCCGGCCCGACGAAGTATGGCCCATCGGCTGATCAGCCTGGGCCTGCGCCTGCATGGCGCCAGAACACACTACATCCGCCCGGGCGACCGAACCAACGTCGAACTACTGGACGGGCTGGTTCTCTCGGGCGGCACCCACGTGCATCCGGGCCGCTATGGTCAACAACCCCAAGTGACGGCCAGGTATGACCTGAAACGGGATGCTACCGACACCGAGCTTCTCCGCCAGGCGGAGGCGATTAACATTCCGGTGCTGGGTATCTGCCGCGGTGCACAGTTTATCAACGTCTTTCACGGCGGGTCCCTGTGCCAGAACGTTACCCCGTTGCGGGTACATACCCGACATCGACCTTTGTTATTACCCCTCCAAACGGTTCGCCTGGTCCGGGACAGCCGTCTGGGAGGCCTGATGTACAGCCACGTGATTGGCGCCAACCGCATTCACAGCCAGGCCATCAAGCGCCTTGGACAGAATCTCAGAGTGACGGCCGTGGACAACGACCTGTTTGTGCAGGCCATCGAAAACACCGGCCGACAATGGTTGATGGGAGTGCAATGGCACCCCGAATACCTGCTTTACCACACCGGGCACCGTCGCATCTTCAGCCACTTTGTGCACGCCGCCCGGGCCCGGAAACTGGAACGACTGGATAACCGGGAAGGCCCGGAGTTCCACTCATAAGGAGAATGACCATGATCAAACGTCGACTGCCACTTGCGCTCGCCGCCGCCGTCACCGTGATACCCGCGGCAGCCAGTGCCGGAGAAGTGAGCCTGAATGGCGAAGGTATTGTTCGTTACGAACCAGACAGCGCCAGACTGCAGTTCTCAGTCACGGCCGAGCACCCGGATGCCGCAAAGGCCTCTGAACAGGTGTCCGACACCATGGACGAATGGCGCCAGGCCATTGCGGCCTATCGTAATGAGCTGGACGACTATTCTGATGCCGATCTCAGTGTTTACACTCGCATGCTTCCTGTACGGGAACAAGGCCAGGATCCCAAGCGAGTATCGGTGGCAAGCCAGACCGTCAGCTTCTCGATCAACGATCTGGATCTGCTGAATCCGTTGATTGGTGAAGCCAACAAGCTGGGGCTGCAATATCATCTTGGCAGCCACCAGTTTTTCCACTCAGACGAGCAGGGGCTGGAACGCGAAGCTCTGGCAAGGGCCATCGCCGATGCCAGAAGCCGCTGCGAGTTTGTCGCCAAGCAACTCGAGCAACGTTGTGGCGAAGTGGTCAGTCTGAATGTGAACGGCGGCCATCGTCCGGTACCGATGATGCAAGCGGAATCGAAAATGGTCGGTGACGCCGTTTCAAGCGTGGGCCCCAGGGAAATCCAGGCCACCGTCAGCGCCACCTTCGAGCTGGACTGACCTGGCCACTCAGAAGTTCCGTGTATAGAAAATATCCAGTGAGGCCGCCAGACCACTGGCGGCCTCCAGATAGAAGTAGCGGCCCAAATCGTAGCGCAGGGCTACCGTGGTAATGGGTTCAAATATGCCAACACCATAACGGAGGCTTAGTTCGTCTGTGATATAGCCGCTCGCCACCACGGAGGCCTGCTCCCCTGAACCCTCCGCCTCCAATGTCAGGTTACGGATACCCAGCTCGTTTCCAATACCTTGTGTGATCTTGCTGGCCTGGGTAAGACCCAGTGACAACGCAGCCCGGCTCATCTGCCCCTCATCCCCCTGGCCCCGGGGCGGACGACCAAGAATAACGTACGACAAGGCATCACTCTGCGGCATCGACGGTTCCGAGAACACTTCCGTTTCCGGCTCATCCACTGGGCCGGACAACCGGATCCCGGCGACCACCGTATCAACTTCACGGACTGCCTCAATGTCCAAATACGGTCGGGTCAGCGCACCTACAAAGAGAATCCGTGCCCGGCGCAGGTCCAGTTCCTGGCCAAAGGCTTCATAGCGACCATTCACTAACTGCAGCGCACCCCGCGTATCCATATTGTTGCCAATGCGCAACGTGCCTTCGAGGTTGCCGGTGACACCAAACGCGGCAAACGACACCTCATCCTCACCGACCACCACAGTCACATCCATCAGCATGGACCGAATGGCAGGTTCTTCCCGTTCAACACCCACGATGACTTCATCCTCGGAAACCGACACCGCCGATGGGGGGACGCTCTGGACTTCGATTTCGCCTCTGGGCACCTCAACGCGGCCGGAGACCGACAGCTCTCCAGATTTGAAGGCAATATCCAGATCCGGCGCCACCTCCAACCGGGCATAAGGTTCCAGCGTCACCGGCAGCCGTTCGCCTTTCAGGTTGATCGCGACCTGCGGCGACTGTGCCCACTCCAAGCTCCCGGAGACCTCGCCCTTACTGCGATCATTGCTTTTCCAGCGCCCGCTGATATCGGCCGACTGCCCCCGGAACTCAAGCACTACAAGCAATTCCTCCAGTGGCAGGGGAAGGCCAGGATCAAACACTCGCCCTTCACTAAGCACCAGCTCGCCGGTGACGTCAGGCTTCATCAAGGGACCGCTCAAACGACCACTGCCATTAACCCGCCCCTGAATATCTTCAATACCGGTAAAAGCCGAGAGGAAAGCAAGATTAAGGGCCTGGAGCCGGAATTCACCATCAACCGTGCGGTCACTGGCCAGAGGATCCACAGCAAGATCCAGATCAAACTGGCCAAGTTCCGGGCCGCTGAAATCCAGGCTGACATTGGCCTCATCCGGTTTAAGATTAGCCTCAACCACTAGCTGGTCATGAGTGATGGGCTGCCAGTCGTCCAGCACCAGAACCCCGAACTCGCCAGCGCCGGCATCAATCCGGATAGTGCCATCGGGACCCGCATCCGTGAGAGTTACGGCAATGTCGGCGTCTATAGTCGATTGCCACCGGAATGTCTCTGGAAACAACGGCGCCAATGCACTGGCCGGGAAACCTCGCAGTTCATAAGCAATGCGGGAGTCTGGCCACAGTCTCTGGTCAGCCGCACAGACCGAGCTTTGCTGCCAGCGCCAGCAGTGACTGCCAAGTTCAAGAGCCCCGGCCACGTAGGTGAGATCCGCTCTCCTATCCAGCTGCCAGATCTGCCCGGGCTCTGGTACGGAAATCCGGCCCCGGGTCAGCTGTCCGCGCCAATCCGGTAGTTTCTCTCCCAGCCCGCCCGCGAATTCCAGCTCAACCGAAGCTTCAGGATGATCGACTTGCAATGCCAGGGTGTGGCGCTCCCGGGTGCCGCCGAGGGACGCTACAACCTTGTCGAGTTCCTGGCCAGCGAGACGCAGCTCAGTGCCCGACAGATCAAGGTCCAGCACCCCGTCACTATCAAGTCCCGCCTCAAGCTGCGCCTCGGTAACCAGGAATTGATCCTGCCAGGCCAGATTGCCCGCCGTCAGTGAGAGCTCAGCTTCCGGAGCTTCCGGCGAGCCAGCCAGCCGAAGCCGTCCGGCAGCCTCCCCACCCAGACCAGCCAACAGTTGTTGCGGTGCGGCAAGATCAAAGCGCAGGTCGCCCGCCAGAGATTCGCCATACCGTCCACTGCCCTCAAGCCGGTTATCCCCGACGGACAGGTTGAAGTTTTGCACAACCCAGTCTCGCCCCTGGGTGGACAAGGTTCCTTTTGCCTGTGCCGGCTGCTGCCGCCATTGGCCGCTGAGATCCAGATCTGCGAATAATTCGGGCAGCGCCCCCTCCCGCAACTGGCCTCGGGTAGCCGCCGTTCCATTCAAACGCGCTTCCAGTTGCGGCACCCAAAAGCCCGGATTGAATCGATCGAGCTCAAACTGCGCCTCCCAGCTCAGCGGCCCGGAAAACACCAGTTCTGCCTGTCCGGAAAGCGCGCCGGCACCGGTGGTCATGTCCAGCTGGCTAAGGCTCACCGATTGCAGATCCCCTATCAGCCGGGATGTCAGTTCGGCTTCACCCAGGGGCCCCGCCACTGAAGCATCCAGCGCTGCCTGATAACGACCATTACCATACTGAACCTGGCCATCCAGACGTTTCAGCACAACCGGTGGCGGCTCCAGGCCCGGAATCAGGCCGTACCAGGGAAACTCCTCCAGGGTTATGTCTGCGCTGGCATCAATACCGTCACGCCAGGATACCTTGCCGCTCGCACCGAAGCGGCCATCGAAATTGCCCTCCCGATCCCGCGCGATCATCGTAACCTCGACGCCGGAAGCGCCTTGGAGGGTCACCAGACCCTGAACTGACGCCTCCACTGGCCCGGTGGACGCCGGGAGCATCGCCCGGGTTCGGGTATCGAAGCCCCGAGCCAGGCTACCATCGAGTTCCAGCCGCCATTGGCCCAGCGTCAGGGTTTCAGGCACGGCGCTGTGCGGCCAAAATTCCGGCGACTGAAGCTTCAGGGTAGCCGGCAGATCGACATCAAGCGGATCCAATTCCCCCTCAAGGCGGGCATCGAGGTAGCCGCTGCTGGCGCCTGCCAAACGAAGATCCCGGGCGCTGCCGGACAGATCCAGGGCAATCTGCCAGTCGTCTCCGCTCGGTGGTGGCAAGGTCACGTTGACTGAAAGAGTCAATGGCCAGTCCCGACGCATCTCGGCTCGGCCATTGGCGGTCACCAGAATATCACCGCGTTCATACAGAAGGTGGTCAATGTTCAGGGTGGCACCCGACGCCCGGGAATCCAGCTCGACCCGATTCCAGACCAGGTTGTCATTTACCGTCAGTGCCCCGAGCCGGACTTCACGGATATTCACACCCAGGGGCAGATTGACTGAAGGCAACTGGATATCACCTCGTGGCTGATCAGCCTGGTCGGGGGATTCCTGCACAGTAACCGCGATACTGGCCGCCTTGAGCGTGTCCAGACATACCGTCAGCTCAAGAAGGCACGACGGTGACCAGTCAATTTCCGGTTCGCTCACCTGCACGCCAACACCATAGCCCTGCCAGACCAGGCCATCGGCCCGCCACTGCCCCAGCATCGAGCCCTCGGCAGCGTCCGTCCGCAGGCCTGGTACCTGTTCAATGACCCAGGCGGTTCCCGTCTCACTGCGCAGGGCCAGCAGAACTGCAACCACCAGCAACAGGGGCACCAGCAGCAGTACCAGGACAATAACCAGCGGCCAGAACCACCAATGCCGGGATTTTCGGGTTTCCGGTTCGGCATCCGGGGCCTGTGTATTTCTGGATTGCGCCTCGGTCACAGTTCCGGCCCCATGGAAAAGTGAATCCGCCAGCCACCGCCAAGCTCCTCATTCAAACCCCTGGCAACATCCAGGCGAAGCGGTCCCACGGGGCTGACCCAACGAATCCCCACCCCAACACCGGTCGCCAGCGGATCAAAGACATCGTTCACGGCATTACCCTCATCCACAAAGGCGGCCACACGCCAGTTCCTGGCAAACTCATACTGGTACTCAGCACTCCCCACAATGAGATATCGACCGCCAACGGCCACACCATCGCTGTCCTCCGGTGAAAGCGTCTCATAACCATACCCTCGTACGCTTTGGTCACCACCGGCAAAGAACCGCAGAGAGGGCGGCACATCGGAAAAATTATTGGTGGCAACACCGCCAAAGTTGAATCGGGCAAGAAAACGATGGTTGTCAGCCAAGGTGTACAGACCCTTGGCAAGCAGATTGACATGCAGAATATCCGCATCTGAAAGCACAGCCCGGTGGGCCCCGGTAACATCCAGCTGTAAACGGAATCCCCGGGACGGATCCAGTGGCGAATCCGCCTGCAGCTTTGAATAGCTCACACCCGGCAGAAGCAGGCTGGAGGTTCCTCGCTCACCGTCACCAATGCGAAAGCGCTCGCCTTCCCAGCGCATCGACAACACCTGCATCCAACCGTTGTCCAGTTGATGGTTCCATTGCTGACCGAAGGTCAGGCGTTCGGACTCAACGTCTTCCACATGTTCCCGCTGATACCCGGTGCCCAGGCGGATGGAATCGGTCATGGGCGGGTCAAGAGGCAGTTCGTACCAACCACTGACACTCTGGCGCAGTTCAGAGAGCTCGGTATCTGCCCCTCTCTTGTGCCCCATGGAGTTAATATAGTGCTCACGCCAGTTGCCGCGGAAACGCGGCCCCACATCGGTCGAGAACCCGACGCCCGCAGACACCGATCTGGGAGGCCTGGGAGTGAGACCGATTGTCACTGGAATAACACGATCCTCTGCCTGGGAAGGAGAGGCATCAATGTCGACGCCAGAAAAATAGCCGCTGTTGGAGAGATCCCGGTTCAACCGGGCCACCTTGTCTGCATGAAACGGCTCGCCCGGCTCTGTGGTTACAAATTGCCGCAGCAACTGCTCATCAAAACCATGGCCTTCCAGAAAGGTGACTTCACCCAGTTGGTAGCGTTCACCGGTGCGATAGGTAAGCAGGATATCCGCGGCGTTGGCGTCCGGGTCGACCTTCAGCTTTCGGGTCTCATACTCGCCGTCAAAGTAGCCCAGGCGCCCTGCCCGGTTCTGGATCGCCTGCCGCAAACCGTCATATTCACCATGATTCAGAATATCACCTTCCCGGGGACGCTCCGGGAGGCTTTGCACCAGGTCCGGATCGTCGGCCCCGGGCCCCTGGATATCCACCTGCCGGGATCGCACGCGCACCGGCTCGCCGGGAACGATGGTCAGCACCAGCTCCGCTGGCGCTTCATCCTGTTCATTCACTTGCCAGCGTATGGTCGGATTGTAGTATCCGAGGGCCCGGACCGCTTCTTCCACCTGGGCGGCGGCGCTGGAGGCGTAACGCCGCAATCCGTCAGCGGTTCTGTCCTGTACCTCACCCAGCAGGATTTCCGCGTTCTCCTGCAACTGGTCGTAATCCCCCTCGACCTCTACCCGAACCTGGTTGGCAAATCCCGAGCTCGCCTGCCATAACAGCAACCATATCACCGGCCTGATCGCTGCTTGAATGTGAGTCCCGAATAACCGCATCAAAGGATGGCTGCCCTGACCAGATAAAGTGAGTGTTCCCTGTCACAGGGGCGAGAGTTTACCCGCAAGACTGGGGCGCTATCCATGCCCGCCGTATTAAGATTAGCAGCATAACGCCATTGCTGTTGCCACCGTCAGCCTCGTACCTGTTCCAGAAATAGGCTAACCTGTCAGACACTTATAGAGCCATAGACAGGTCCTACGGATGCTTCATGTAAACCGCGAAAACCTGAAATCCAGTCATCAGTTGATCTGGTTCCTGATCGACTTTCTGATGCTTGGCCTGTTGATCATCAACCTTTCGTTCATCATCTGGGATTCCATCTACAACTTTGTGGCTGTGCAGAATCTCCTCAAAGACTACGCGCCGGCACTGCAATCTGCCTACCACCCCATTCATGAACGCTTCATCTTCTACGACCTGATCTTCGTGGCCATTTTCCTGAGCGAATTTGTACTGCGCTGGGGTTATTCAATCAGGGCAAAAGTCTATGACCGCTGGTACTTCTATCCGTTCATCCATTGGTACGATCTGGTGGGCTGCATTCCGGTTGGCAGCCTCCGGTTTCTGAGAATCCTGAGGGTGATCTCTATTATCTACCGGCTGCATCAGTACAAGATCATCGATTTCACCAACACCCGGCTGTTCCGGTTCGTTAATTTCTACTACGAAGCATTCATGGAGGAGTTGTCTGACCGGATTGTCCTGAAAGTACTCAGCGGTGTTCAGGAAGAAGTTCGACGGGGCTCGCCTCTGTTTGAGCGTATCCAGCAGGATATTCTTTATCCGCGGCGGGAAATGTTGTCAGACTGGATTTCAGAGCGGGTGGCAGTGGCAGCCAAGGAGGGTTACGTACCAAATCGCGGCGCATTGAGGGCCTACCTGGAAAACCGGGTAGACCAGGCCTTGAAGCAGAATCTGGAGCTATCCCGATTGAAATACCTGCCAGTGGTGGGGCCAACCATCCAGGATACGCTGGAGAATGCGGTGGGTGATATTGTCGCCAATGTGATTCACCAGATTCTCGAAGACCTGGCCTCCACTTCTAACCATGCGTTTATTGAAGATATCGTCAACGTATTCCTGCCCGAACCTGGCCAACAACAGGAAGAGGCCGAAAACGAAGCGCTAATCAACCTGATACTGGAGGTGGTCGACGCCATCAAGGACCAGGTCCGGGTCAAACACTGGCGCGAGAATCTGCCCTGACAGGAATTGCTCTTTACTGTGGCAACCCATCGATGACCGCCTGACAGGCCTGTTCCAGGTTCAGCCCATGGCCCTTGATGGTCAGGTCCGCGTAGCGGGTATAAAGGGCGAAACGCTCTTCAAATAACGCTTCCAGAGACTGGTCGGGCCGACGGGAGATACCGCGGAGACTGTAATTGCCGATACGTCTGCGTACCTCATCCAGAGAGATATCGAGAAACACTACGGTACCCTTCTGCCTCAGGTGTGTCATCGCGGCCTCACTGTACACCGCACTACCACCGGTGCTGATGACCTGACCTTCAACCTCAAGTGCCAGCAGTACCTGCTCTTCAATCCGGCGCAGGGCCAGATAGCCTTCCTGATCAACGATCTCCTGCAGCGTTCGCCCGGCCTGCTCCTGGATCAGCAGATCGGTATCGATAAACCCCAGGCCCAGGCGTTTTGCCACCAACACTCCGACGGTGCTTTTGCCGCTGCCGGGCATGCCGATAAACACCAGATTTCTGCGCCCGGTGGTCATGCTGATTCACGAACCTCGGCTGAACGACAGGCCGCCGCGGTGAACAACACATCCGTTGATGAGTTCAATGCGGTTTCGGTGGAATCCTGAACCACGCTGATGACGAAACCAATGGCAACCACCTGCATGGCCACTTCCGTGGAGATACCAAACAGACTGGTCGCCAGCGGAATAAGCAGCAGTGAACCTCCAGCCACGCCGGAAACCCCGCAGGCCGCAATAGACGAAACCACACAAAGCAGCAGTGCGGTCGGGAAATCCACCGGAATACCCAGGGTATTCGCAGCCGCCAGGGTAATCACGGAGATGGTGATGGCGGCACCGGCCATATTGATAGTGGCACCGAGCGGGATGGAAATCGCGTAAGTATCCGGGTCCAGCCCCAGCCGGTCACACAGGTTAAGGTTAACCGGGATATTGGCAGCGGAACTGCGGGTAAAAAAGGCGGTGATGGCACTGCCCCTTAAACAGGCGAATACCAGGGGGTAAGGATTCTGGCGGGTGTGGAGGAAGACAATCAACGGATTGGTCACCAGAGCCACAAACAGCATACAGCCAACGATGACCGCCAGAAGGCGACCGTATTCCAGCAGCGCGCCGATGCCGGCATCTGCCAGGGTATTGGCAACCAGCCCGAAGATTCCCAGGGGCGCAAACCGGATAACGGCCCGGACAATGCCGGAAATTGCATCGGACAGGTCGTTCACCACTTGCCGGGTGGCGTCACGGCCCTGGCGCAGCATTAATCCCAGACCAACGGCCCAGGCCAGAATAGCAATGAAGTTCCCCTCCATCAGGGCGCTGACCGGATTCGTCACCGCGCTCAGCAGAAGATTGCGCAGGATCTCGACTACCCCGCCAGGCGGGTTGCCGCTGACTTCCGGAAGCTCCAGCGTGAGTTCCGTGGGGAAGACAAAGCTGGCGATCACGGCTACCACCGCCGCTACCAGCGTACCGATCACATAGAGCAGCAACACCCCACGAATGTGGGTTGGCTGTCCCTGCTGGTGATTGGCAATGGCTGCCGTCACCAGCGCAAACACCAGAATCGGCGCAACCGCTTTCAGGGCGGATATAAACAGTTGGCCAAGCAGAGAAACCGATTGGGCAGTATCAGGCCAGACCACGGCCAGCAAAACGCCGGCAATGATTCCGATGGTAATCTGGGGTATCAACCCCATCTGCAGCAGGGGGCGTACAACGCCAAGTCGCCGGGAAGACATCTTTGGGCTCCTTTTGCTTGGTCAGAAAGGGGCATCACCCGGCAATAATGGCCATGGGAATAATCTGCCGCCCAGAAAGCAAAAAAGGCAGATCAGTGAAGGTAACTGACCTGCCTTTTTCTTTTTTGGTAGCGGGAGCTGGATTCGAACCAACGACCTTCGGGTTATGAGCCCGACGAGCTACCAGACTGCTCCACCCCGCAACAAAGGGGTCGCAGTAT
>NZ_DIHV01000126.1:0-4581 GCF_002420325.1 Marinobacter sp. UBA5687 | reverse complement strand
ACCCTGCTGCGCATGCTGGCGGGCTTCGAGACCCCGGATTCCGGCCGCATTGTGCTGGATGGTCAGGACATCACGGCCCTGCCGCCGTACCTGCGACCCACCAACATGATGTTCCAGTCCTATGCCCTGTTCCCGCACATGACCGTGGAGCAGAACATTGCTATGGGTCTGAAACAGGACAAGCTGCCGAAGAACGAAATCACCGACCGTGTGGCCGCCATGCTCAAGCTGGTGAAGATGGAGCCCTACGCGAGGCGCAAGCCGCAGCAGCTCTCAGGTGGCCAGCAGCAGCGTGTGGCCCTGGCCCGCTCGCTGGCCAAGCGCCCGAAGCTGTTGTTGCTGGACGAGCCCATGGGCGCGCTGGACAAAAAACTGCGCACGGAAATGCAGTTGGAGCTGGTAGATATCCTGGAGAAAGTGGGCGTAACCTGCCTGATGGTGACCCACGACCAGGAAGAAGCCATGACCATGGCCAGCCGCATTGCCATCATGTCTTACGGCCGGATTGCCCAGGTGGGCTCGCCGATTGATATCTACGAGAGCCCTAACAGCCGCATGACGGCGGAGTTTATCGGCTCCGTGAACATCTTTGAGGCGAACATTCTGGAAGACAATTCCGACAGCCTGTCTTTGGCCAGCGAGCTTCTGGACGCACCGGTGTTTATTGACCGGGGTGTAACCACGCCGGCGGAAACCACGGAAACCCTGATCGCCCTGCGCCCGGAGAAGATCTACCTGACGACCGAGAAGCCCGAAGGCGATAGCAACTGGAGCTGCGGCACGGTGGACAACATTGCTTACCTGGGGGACATCACGTCTTACTACGTGAAGCTCGCCAGCGGCAAGCGGGTGCAGGCCACCATGGCCAACGTGGAGCGCCGGGGCGAGCGGCCCACCTGGGGTGACCGGGTGTATGTGTCCTGGGAAGCTTCCAGTCCTATCCTGCTCTGGAACTGACGCCATGACCACAGAAACCTCCGACAAGGCCCCTGCTGCGGCGAAGGGCAGCGTTGCGCGGTGCTCGCAAACTCGCCTACCAAGAAGGTATGTCTCCTTTGCTGCGCTCCGTGCGCCTCGCCCTTCATCCACATCAGGAACCTTGTCAGAGGTTCCTGGAAAATTGATAACCCCCTTCGCCGAGCGGGTGCGGGCAGTGGTATTCCATCGGCGAGTTGTGTTCGGGGTACCCTTCGCCTGGTTGCTGCTGTTCTTCCTGCTGCCGTTTGCGCTGGTGCTGAAGATCAGCCTGACCTCGGCGGTGATGGCTATTCCGCCCTACGAGCCGGTGTTCCGATGGGTGGAGAATACCCTGTCGGTGGTGGTGAACTTTGGCAATTACCTGTTCCTGGCCTCCGACAGCCTCTACATTGCCGCCTATTGGGGCTCGGTGAAAACCGCGTTTCTGGCCACCTTGTTCTGCCTGCTGATCGGCTACCCCATGGCCTATGCCATGGCCCGCGCGCCGAAGCACTGGCAACTGGTGTTCCTGCTGATGGTGATGCTGCCGTCCTGGACCTCGTTCCTGATTCGGGTTTATGCCTGGATGGGCATACTCGGTAACCAGGGCCTGCTCAACAGCTTCCTGCTGTGGCTGGGCGTAATCGAATCGCCGCTGAAAATGCTGAACACCAACTTCGCGGTGATTCTGGGAATCGTCTATGCCTACCTGCCGTTCATGATCCTGCCCATCTACACCAATCTGGTGAAGCTGGACATACGCCTGCTGGAAGCGGCGTCGGATCTGGGCTGCCGCAGCCTGACCACCTTCTGGTCCGTTACCCTGCCGTTGTCCAGGGCCGGAATCCTGGCCGGCTCCATGCTGGTGTTCATTCCAGCCGTGGGCGAATTCGTGATTCCGGAACTGCTGGGTGGTCCGGATACCCTGATGATCGGAAAGGTGCTCTGGGAAGAGTTCTTCAACAACCGAGACTGGCCGGTGGCCTCTGCGCTGGCAATCGTGATGCTGGCGCTGCTGCTGGTACCCATTGTGTTGTTCCACCGCTTCCAGGCCCGGGAGATGGAAAAGAATGGTTAGGTTAAAAGCCCCCGGTTTCTCGAAGACCATGCTGATGCTGGGCATGCTGTTCCTGTATCTGCCCATGGTGGTGCTGATCGTATACTCGTTCAACGCCTCACGGTTGGTATCGGTATGGGCCGGGTTCTCCACCAAATGGTACGGCGCCCTGCTCGCCAACGAACAGATCCTGTCGGCGGTGTGGATGAGCCTGCGCATTGCCTTCTATTCCGCCAGCATGGCGGTGTGTTTGGGCACCCTGTGCGCGTTCGTGATCACCCGGTTCAAAAAGATGCGCGGGCGCACGTTGCTGTCCAGCATGATCACCGCCCCTCTGGTAATGCCAGAGGTGATCACCGGCCTGTCATTGTTGCTGCTGTTTGTGCAAATGGCCCAACTGATCGGCTGGCCGACGGATCGTGGCATGGCCACCATCTGGATTGCCCATACCACCTTCTGCAGCGCCTACGTGGCTGTGGTGGTGAGTGCCCGCCTGAGAGAAGTGGATCGTTCCATTGAGGAAGCCGCCATGGATCTGGGCTGCACGCCGCTGAAAACCTTCTTTGTGATCACGTTGCCGGTGATTGCGCCGGCGCTGGTTTCGGGCTGGTTGCTGGCGTTTACCCTGTCGCTGGACGACCTGGTAATTGCCAGCTTTGTGTCTGGCCCGGGAGCCACCACCTTGCCGATGGTGGTGTTCTCCTCCGTTCGGATGGGAGTGTCACCGGAGATCAACGCGCTGGCGACTCTGATTATCGCGGCGGTGTCTGTGATTGCGTTTATCGCCTGGCTCTGGATGCGACGGGCAGAGAAACGAAGACTCAGACCACGCTAGATTTGTGGCGACTCGATAGTATGTGGTGCAACCCATCACACTCCACCATCGGGTCGTCACAGTTCACCACAATGTCGGAACGGGCAATCACATAACCCCTGCCAGTGATACTGTTTTTGACCACCTGATACTCGCCCTCGGTTTCTACCGTGGTGAATTCACCGATAAAACCGGTGTCTCGAAGGGAAACGGTTTCCAGTTTATCGCCCGGCTGGATTCGGCCTTCGTAGTTCATCAACGCAAGCCTGGCCGAGGTGCCGGTACCGGTAGTACTACGACAGATCACGCCGGGATGGACGTAGGTGGCCGATCGTGAGCGGAAATAGCCATCGGCCACTTTTTCTTCCGGCCCCATAAAGTGCAGAAATGGCAAAGGCCCGACATCACCCAGGGTGTAGTGGGAAAATCCACGGGCAGCCTGAATGGCCTCGACAATGGCATGCGCGGTGCGGGCCAGCTCCCGTTCCTCGTCAAGGGTCAGGTCAAAGCCCAGCGATTTTGCATCCACCAGGGCGTAGAAACCGCCACTATAGGCCACACTGTAGCCAACCTCGCCAATGCCCGGCACGTTAATACTGGCATTGTAGGTGTGGATGTAGCTCGGCAAGCCCTCGCAGGTGACCGCTTCTACCACGCCGTCATGAACAATAGCCTCAATGTTCACGAGACCCGCCGGCGATTCCAGCATGAAATGTTGCTTGCCCTCCTGCTTTGGCACTATGCCAGCCTCGAGGACCGCCGTCGCCGTACATATGGTGTTGGAACCCGAATAGATGGGATATCCCATCACCTCCATAATAATGTATCCAGCCGCCGCCCTGGGATCGGTGGCGGGGACCAGCAAATCCACGGACATTTCGGGAATGCCATAGGGCTCCTCCAGCAGGAGTTTGCGCAAGCCGTCAGCATCGTCCCGGAGGTACTCCATCTGCGCCCGCACGGTGTCGCCGGGCAACAGGTCAATGCCGCCGGTAACAATGCGGCTGAAATCACCACCGGCGTGAGTGTCCATCAACTGAATGGTCAGTTCCGGTTTCATCAGTCCGCCTCCACCTCGTAGGGTTGCCCGTGCTCCTGCCACTGGGCATCGGGAACAATCACGATTTTTCCCAGGTAATTACTGCCTCGGTTCACGAAGTACTCCTCCGCGCGGTGCAACTCAGACAGCCGGAAAGCACCGTGCAACACAGGCTTTAAATCACCACTCCGGATCCATCTCATCAGCTGCTCTGCCTCTTCCCGGGTACCATGGGACACACCGAAAATCTGCACCTGGTACAGATAGATGCGGGTCCAGAGAATTTCGCTGATGTTGCCGCCACTGGCCCCGGCAATACTCAGCCTCGGATAGGTGCTCCGGACATTCATGTCAAAAATCATGGCGTCGATGAAACGGTCCGTCATGTCGCCGCCCACCAGGTCCATGACCGCGTCCAGCGGCTTGCCTCCGGTTTCCGCCTTCACCCGATCGACAAAGCTATCCATGTCGGTTCTGTCGAGAACGGCCTCGGCGCCAAGCTCCAGCAATGGATCAGCCTTGTCCTTCTGGCTCAGGGCATAGGGAATGGCACCAATAATCCGGCAGAGCTGAATCAGCGCCGTACCCACGCCACCGCTGGCACCGGTAACCAGCACGCGTTCACCAGCCTGAATATTGGCGGAGGTAAGCATGTGGTAGGCAGTCTGATAGGAACACATGCCCATGGATGCGAGCTCGGCGTCGGCCAGGTCC
>NZ_DIHV01000157.1:0-2661 GCF_002420325.1 Marinobacter sp. UBA5687 | reverse complement strand
CGCTGAACGGCAACTGGACAAGCTTCTTGAAAACACCAACATCGAGGAGCTCGGACAATCCGAACGCAATCAGGCTGTGTTGATCCGGGCCGAAGCCCGAATTCTCCAGGGTAAAAGCGAGGAAGCCCTTGCATCTCTGGAACAGATCTCATCTCCCTCCCCGGACCAGGAGTTGCAGGCGGACAACCTGAAGGGCCGCGCCTGGTTGACCAGCGGCGACTTTGATAAGGCCGAAGAGGCCTACCAGAGCGCGTTCGACAAACACAGCAATAACGTTGTTGCCATGGTCGGCCTGTCTCGGGTTGCCACTGCCAAGGGCGACTTCGACACTGCAAAGGAACGCCTTGAGAAAGCCGTAGAGATTGACGCTGAACACGAAGACGTCTGGCTCTGGAAAGCGCAATTCGCCCATGCCCAGCAACAATGGGCCGAAGCTGAGCAGGCGTACATACGCGCACTGGAGACCATCGGCCAGTTCGACGTTATGACCTTCCGGAAATACCAGACCATTTCGGCCCTGATCACCGTTCTGCGTGAGCAGGGCAAATCGGCGGAGGCATTTGTCTATGAGGAAATCCTTGCCAAGTCCGGTCCGGGTACGATCAAAAGCAACCTGGAAGCCGCGGCCTCAGCCTATAATGATGGCGACCTGAATACCGCCGCCAGGTATCTGCAGGAAGTCCTTAACCAGGTTCCCAACCATCAACAAAGCGCATTGATGCTGGGCGTAATACGTTATCGGCAAGGCCGCCCCGAGGAGGCGGAGAAACTGCTTGCACCACTGGCCGATATGGAAAACGCCGATGAAGTACGCAAACTCCTGGCCGCCACCCGCATATCCATGCGCGACCCGGCAGGCGCAAAATCACTGCTGGAAGACCTGGAGGGCAGCGACGCCGATCCACAAACACTGGCACTGGTAGGCATTGCAAGCCTGGCTTCTGGCGACGATCAGAGTGGCCGCCAGCTCCTGGAAAAGTCGCTGGAACTGGCACCAGACAACCACAACCTGCGTTTGCGCTATGCGGCTTACCTCACTCAAACCCGTGATTTCGCCAATGCCATCAAACAGGCCAGTCAGATTCCGTCGGATGCCACGGAGGCCCTGCAGGCCACAATTCTGACCTCCCAGGCCCAGGCGTTGTCTGGCAATTCGCAGGCGGCAACAGAAACCCTGGATACCTGGCTTAAAGCCAATCCGGAAAGCATGGCGGCTTTGATCGCCCGGGGAAACCTGGCCAGCAGCCTGAACAACACCCAACAGGCGGCCAGCTACTTTGAGCGGGCGCACAAGCAACACCCGGAAGAAGCTGCTCCTCTGGTAGCTCTGGGCAACCTTGCCCGCGAACAGCAGAACACAGAGCAGGCGATTACCTGGTACCGTCAGGCGGTCGAAACCAACCCGAACAACCTGCCCGCCATTCAGGCCCTTGCCGGTGTGATGAAGCGCGATCAACTGACCGGGCTGATGCAGGAAATCAGCACGCAACATCCTGAGGCAAACGGACCGCGGCTGATCCTTCTGGAATCCGCGCTGATCAACAACGATACGTTGCGAGCCGATGAACTGACCGCCCGGTTGATGGAAAGAGAGCGGGAAGACCAGCCCTCACCGGCTGAACCGCTGGTCGCTGCGGTATATGAAGGCATTGCCACTCAAATGGCACAGCGCGACAACAGCGAGCGCGCTCTGGAGATCCTGAGCCGCGGACGAGCGCTCTTCCCTGAGAACGAGGCCATCGCCCTAAAAGTGGCTGCCATCGAATTCAGCAATGGCAACGCAACCGCCGCGCGCAGCGCGCTGCAGGATGCCAAGCAGCATCATCCGGACTCCCCCGCGCCCTACCAGGTAGAAGCCAGCTATTACGAAAACCAGGGCGAACATCAGCAAGCTGCTGAGCTTTATCAACTGGCGCTGGCCAAGCGACAAACGGCGGAACTGGCCATCGCCCATGCTCGCGCACTCTCTAACGCCGGCCGATCTCAGAATTCGATAGAAGCACTGCACGAAGCCAACAAACAATTCCCGAACAATTCGTCAATTCTGCTTACACTGGCGCTTCAAACCCAGCAAGCAGGCCAGACGGATGCGGCCATTGAGCACTACCAGCAGGTTCTGCAACTGGCCCCGGACAACGCCCTGGCGCTGAACAATCTCGCCTGGCTGTATTACGAGGCCGGCAACAGCGAAGCGGCATCACTGGCCAAACGCGCCTACGAACTGGTGCCCGAAAATGCTGCGATTGCAGATACCTACGGCTGGATCCTGTTCGAGGCTGGTGAACACGAGCAAAGCCTGGCGGTACTGGAAAGAGCCCATTCCCTGGCACCGGATTCCCAGGAAATTGCCATGCATCTGGCCGAAGCTTATCGAGCCACCGGCCGCACGGATGCGGCCCAGCAGATCATGGACAAGTTCAGCACAGGCAACAACGGCTAATCATTACTCGCGCTATAACCAAAGAGAGGACATAACGAAACGTTCCTAGCCGCCGGTGGCAGCCCTGACACACTGCAACAATACTTTACATATTGTTTCCAATAGCAAGGAAGGTGGGTTATGGCTGCTATCAAAGTGTTGAGCGTAGGCACCGTGGTGGTTCTGCTCAGCGGCTGTCAGAACTGGCAGTTCAGGGATATTGAGGATTTGCCACCGACAGC
>NZ_DIHV01000042.1:0-8139 GCF_002420325.1 Marinobacter sp. UBA5687 | reverse complement strand
TTTTCAGCGAGCTGTCCTCCGTCAGCTTGAACAGATCTGAAACGGAATCAAACGAGTGCTGTGGGAAACGTAGCCGGGCCCAGCGCAGCAACAGCGTTGACGTCTCCCCGGAGCCTCGTCTGACAGCCGCCAGTAGTGCTTCAAACGCCTGACGTTCGTTCTTGATGCTGTCATCTTCCGGCTCATTGTGGCCGGACGCTGGGGTTTGGCGAGCCCGCCACCAGAGCGCAAGGGTCAGCAGCCAAAGCACCGCAAACACAACCGTACCCCAGAGCCAAAGGGGGTTGCCGGAGGCGTCTGAACCAGAGGCTGTATCCGGGCTTGTCGTAACCGGCAGTTCGGTGGGCGCCGCAGAATCGTCTGGTGTCTGCGCGGGCGGGGCGGCGGTGGCATGGTCGCCGGTTATCCGTAAACGGCGCTCCGGCAACACGGCTTCCTCAAGCTGGTTGGTCTCGGTGTTCCACCAAGGTATACGGATCGCGGGCAGGGTGGTTTCACCCGCCTGGACGGGCACCAGGGCGGTCGCCTGTTGCAGCGTGGCGCGAAGCCCCTCCGGAGTGGTTTCGGTATTGCGCAGGGGCTGTTCCGGGTAGCTGCGGATGGCATCCGGTACCTCCTGGGCGATCGGCGGCAAGGCCTCAGCGGGCAATCCCCGCGCCTGCAGGGTCACTTTCCGGCTGAGATTGCTGCCGACGGCGAGTTCCTGGGTAGAGGGCAGGCCTTCGTCGCTCAGGGTCAGACTTCGTGCTGGTAACCAGGGCTGATTGTCCGGATATCCGGCAGGTACGGGTTTGACCGGAACGTCATAGAGTTGCTGCCGGTCACGAAGGAAGCGCAACTGGCCCGAGGCATCCCTGGCCTGGCCCTCAAACCGGATAGGCTCCAGGCTGAGAGTGCCTGGTGTTTGGGGAAAGATGGCGTAACGCCGCTCAACCACCCGATACCGGATACCATCGCGATAGCGGGTAAACTCACGCTGTTTGCCAAGTGATTCGATGATGGCGTCCGGGTGCTCAGGCTCCGACAGCTCTCCCCGGATCAGGTTGCCGGAGAAGAACAACTGTATGGTCAGTACCAGCTGTTCCTGAACATACACTTCCGCCTTGTCTGCGGACAGCTCGATAAAGCTGTCACGGCTGGCCGCCGGTTGATCCGGCGGGGTGCCGGAAATAACCTCGATGTCGACCGGGTCGGAAACGGAATCCTTGAACGTCAGTTCGGGAATCGTCAGTGTCCCGGTGCGTGCAGGGGCGAGCTGATAGGTCCAGGTAATCTCGCCTACCATCTCGTTGTTGACGGTTTGCACGCTGTAGCGCTGGTTGCGGGCCAGAATCTCGAAATCCGGCTCGACCTTTTCGATATCGGGCGACGGTAGCTGTGACAGATCGAAACTGAATAAATTGCTCAGATTGATGTCGATTTTCATGGAGCCCTTGACGGTCAGTGTCAGTACCTCACCTTCGTAGAGCTGGGTTCGATCCGGTTCCACCACCAGTCTGTCGGCAGCATGACTGACGGCTGACAGGAGCAGTAGCAGGAATGTCGCGGCAAGGGAGAGAACGCGCGTTACCATGGTGTGTCGCCCTCATCGGGTGTTGTCTGTCGTTGTTGGTACTGTTGCAGGAACTTGCGCTGCAACAACCCGCCGGGGTTGTCCGGTATGCGGCGCAGCCACTGTTCCTGGCCCTGGCTCAGGGGTTGTTCTGATATTTCGGCCGGCGCACTGGCAGGATTCTGCCTCTCGCCGGAAGGCTCATCCGGGCTTGCCTGGGCATTCGCCTGTTGCTCTTGTGCGCCATTCTCCGGATGTGGCTCTCCGGCGTTTTCCTGTGAATTTTCGCCGTTCTCGGAGGGCTGCTGTTGCTCGCCAGGGCGGGGATTCTGATTCTCGCCATTGTTGTTTGCGGAATCCTGTCCGGCGCTGTCCTGGTTGTCATTGCCCTGGCCGCCGGAGGCGTTCTGCTGTCCGGGATTCTGATCGTTGTTTTCCTGGTTGTTGTCGCCTTCTCCCTCGCCCTGGGATTTCTGTTGCTGGTTCAGGAGCTGCTTTACCAGTTGCTGATTGAAGTGCGCATCTTCGAAATCCGGCTGCTGTTCCAGTGCCTGCTGATAGGCGTCTATGGCTTCTTCCAGTTGGCCGGCCCGGGCCAGGGCGTTGCCCCGGTTGTAGTCACCAACGGCACCGGGTTGATTGGCAAAGGCTTCCGCGGCGTCGCTGTACTGGCCATCACGATAGAGTGCTGAGCCGCGCCAACCCGGCTGCTCCAGAACGGTGGCCGCCCTGGCCGGATCCTGCTGAATGAGGTCCGGGCCACGCTGGTCTTCGCGCTGCCACAGGCTGCCCCAGTCCAGGGCCTGAACCGGGCGCGGCGCGCCTGCCAGCGGAATCAGCGCAAAGGCGAGAATGGCAAAGGCTCCCCGGCGCCAGCCCAGAATCAGTAACGGCAGGGCCAGCCAGAGCAGCCAGTAACCGTCGTCCTGCCAGCGATTAACGGTCATGCCGTCCTGTTCGTTCTGCCATTCATCGGTGTGGGATGGCTCCAGCGCCAGGGCGCGAATGTCCTGGTCATCCAGGGTCAGTTCGTGGCTGGTTCCGCCATTGATGTTGGCCAGTTGCGCCAGGGTGTCTGGTTCGGCCTGGCTGATGACAATCCTGCCGTTGTCCCGAATGAATCCACGCTTTGCCAGGGGGATGGGGCCGCCTTCACGGGTGCCCACCACCAAAGTGTTCAGAGGGTAGGAGGTATCTGCCAGCTGCTGGCGGATTGCACTGTGTTGACGTTCCGGCACCGCCTCGGAGATCAGCAGGATGCGACCCTGGCCCGGTGCGCCCTGGTCCAGCAGGTCGACCGCCTGCCGCACGGCCAGATCGGCGCGGTTGCCCTGGGCAGGCATGATGGTGGGGTCCAGCACGCTAAGCATGGCCTCAATGGTGCGGGTGTCGCCGGTAAGTGGCGTTACCGTGTGGGCGTCGCCGGAATAGACTACCAGGGCAGTCAAACCGCCTTTGCGCTGGTTGAGGATGTCGCGGACCTTGCGCTTGGCCAGGGTCAGCCTGTCCGGTTCTACGTCGGTGGCCAGCATCGACAGAGACAGATCCAGCAGAATGACCAGGCTGTCCTGGGTCTGTTTCAGGGGTGTCGGCGCCTGTCGCCAGCTTGGCCCGGCGAGGGCGACCGCCAGCAAAACCAACGCCAGACTCAAGGGCAACAGGGGAGAGCGGGTGGTGCCAGTGCTCTCGTTGGCCCGGGAACGAATCAAGGGCTGTAACAGGTGAGCGGGGATGTATCGGGCCCATCCGGTCTCACCCTGGCGAAGTTGATGTCGGGCCAGAAACAGGATCGGAACCGCCAGTAACAAAATTAACCACAAGGGTCGCAGAAAATGGAAGTCAGCCATGGCCAGCCTCCGTGGCAGTGTTTTGCTGATAACGGTTGGATGCCAGTCGCAGGGCAATCAGTAGCAGCCAAAGCCCGGCGGCCATGCCGGCGGGCCAGGCGTAGAGTTCTGTCACCGGCCGATAGAACTGGCCATCCTGTTCTATCGGCTCGAGCTGATTGATGCTGTCGTAGATCATTTCCAGTTCGGGCAGGCTTCGGGCCCGGAAATACCGGCCACCGGTCTGTTCTGCCATTCGCGTGAGTAGTTCTTCATCGAGATCCCGTGAGGGATTGACCCGCCTTGATCCCAGCAGCCCGCGCTGGATCATGGTATCGGCGCCGATGCCGATGGTGTAAAGCCGCACGCCAGCGGCCTGGGCGATTTCTGTGGCCTTGTCCGGGCTGACCTGGCCGGCGGTATTTGCCCCGTCTGTCAGCAGGATCACCACTCGCTGTTCCTGGGGGCGTTCGCGCAGACGTTTCACCGATAACCCGATAGCGTCCCCGATGGCGGTGGCCCGGCCTGCCATACCCAGGCCCGCCTCGAACAGCAGGGTCCGTACCGTTTCCCGATCGAAGGTCAGTGGCGCCTGAACGTAGGGTTCTGTGCCGAACAGAATGAGCCCCAGCCGATCACCTTCGCGCTGGTCAATGAAGTCATCCAGCACGCGTTTGACCGCCTGCAAGCGGTTGATGCTGCGGCCCTGAAGTACCATGTCCTGTTCGTCCATGCTGGGAGAAATGTCGACCACCAGCATCAGATCCCGGCCCGTTACGGGCATCTGGATCTCCTCCCCCACATGCTGGGGGCGGGCCAGGGCCACCACCAGGCACAGCCAGCCCAGCAATAACAACAGCTGGCGCCAGAGCGGCGTTGATCGCCCCCGGGAGCTTACGCCCGGCATTCCGGACAACCAGTGCCCGACCGGAATGACGGGGGCATCCACCGGTTCGCTCTGCTGCTTGCGGTTACCAAGCAGCAGCGGCAGCAATGCCAGTAACAGCGCCCACGGGTAAGCCAGACTGATCACGACTGGGCCTCCAGCCAGGTTCTGGCGAACGCCAGTGCCTGTTCAGTCTGCGCGAGGGGCCGGGGTTGCCAGGTGCTTGTAACCATGGCCTCGACCAAGGGCCGGGAGGCGATGCGGTCTTTCGGCGCGGTTTCCAGGAGGAAGTTGATCCATTGCTGCCCGGTCATGGCCTCGGGATGCTTTTCCGGATGGCTCTGTCGTGCCGCACGTTTGAGCAGGGCATTGAGCGCTGCGAACCATTCCGGCGTCGGCCGGGCCTTGCTTTCAAGCTGTTGCAGTTCGGTCCGGGCGCTGCGTTTCCAGCGGTGCTTCTGACGCTGACGGTGCCACAGCCAGGCAAGTGCCAGTGCGCCGACAATAACCAGTATCGCCAGCAGCCACCAGCCTGGAGCCGGCGGCCACCAACCACCGGTAGCTGGCAACTGGATATCACGAAGTTGTGCCAGGGGATCCTGAGGGTTCATCCGATGCGACCTCCCGGGCCCAGCAGCAGGCGCAGGGCCGTGGCCGGATCCTCTCCGGTCGACAGAGTTGCGGAAAACACGCCGGATGCCCGAAAACAGTCTGCCAGACGTTGCTCATGAGCGTCGATTTTGTCTTGCCAAGCCTGCTGGAAGCGAGGATTTGAAGCATCAAACCAGATCGGGCCGTCCGGGCCAGCAACGGCAAACCGGCCGGATGAAGGCAGGGCCTTTTCCAGCGGATCCTGAATCCGTATGGCGCTGACCGAGTTGTGCCGGCTCATGGCGCCCAGCAGGGTGGTGGTCTGCTCGGTGATATTCATGAAGTCACTGATGATAAACACGCGGGAGCCAGTGTGTGTGACCCGGCGGGCTTCTGCCAGTGCCGTATCCAGCCCATGGCTGGCGTTCGTTGCGGGGGTTGGCGGTGTTTTGCCCTGGTGCTGGTGGTTGGCCAGATGATCCAGCAGGCGCAGGACGGACTTTCGGCGCCGGGCGGGCCGCAGCACGGCCAGACCCCGGTCATTGAACACCAGACCGCCCACCTGGTCACCCGCCCAGAGTGCCAGCCAGGCCAGCAGAGCCGCAACCTGGGCACTTCGGACTTGTTTGTAGGCGCCGGCACTGGCAAAGAACAGGGTCGGCCCGAGATCCACAATCAACAATACAGGCCGCTCCCGCTCTTCCTCATACAGCTTGGTGTGCGGTGCCTGGCGCCTGGCTGTTACCCGCCAGTCTATGCTGCGAATGTCGTCACCGGGCTGGTACTGTCGCACCTCAGAAAACGTCATCCCGCGGCCTTTCTGCCGGGACTGGCGTAGCCCGGCCTGGCGGGACCGGACCGGTTTTACCGACGGCAGCTTCAGAGCTCGTGCATCTGCCTGCAGGCGCACCAGCTCCGGCAGGGTAATGAACGTGGCTGGGCTGGAATCTGCCATGACGCTGTTATGGTCTCCTGTCAGCACCACCTCAGGCGGCAACCGGAACCCGGTCGATCAGCCGTTGCAGCACGGAATCGGCGGTCATGCCTTCGGCCTCGGCCTCAAAGGTCAACAGAATCCGGTGGCGCAGCACATCGTAAGCCATGGTCTGGACGTCGTCCGGTGTCACGTAGTCCCGGCCATCGAGCCACGCCAGCGCCCGGGCGCAACGGTCCAGGGCGATAGTGCCGCGGGGGCTGGCGCCGAAGGCGGTCCAGCGCGCCAGTTCAGGGTCCAGCGCTGCGGCATCGCGGGTGGCCAGAATCAACGCCAGCAGGTACTGCTCCACAGGTTCCGCCATATAGATATCCGACACCGCCTGCCGGGCGGCCATCACCTGTTCCTGGGTTAGACGAATGTCTACGTTCGGGATTCCCTGACGGTAGTCACTGCGCGCAAGGTGCAGAATCTCACGCTCGGCATCGGCAGAGGGATAGTCGATCACCACATGCATGAGGAAGCGATCAAGCTGCGCTTCGGGCAGCGGGTAGGTGCCTTCCTGTTCAATCGGGTTCTGGGTGGCCATCACCATGAACAGTTTGGGCAGGGGAAAGGTTCTCATACCAACGCTGATCTGGCGTTCGCCCATGGCTTCGAGCAGGGCCGACTGGACTTTCGCCGGTGCGCGGTTGATTTCATCGGCCAGCACCAGGTTATGGAATATGGGGCCGCGCTGGAATTCAAAAGTGCCGGTTTCAGCGCGGTAGATTTCGCTGCCGGTGACATCGGACGGCAGCAGATCCGGAGTGAACTGAATGCGATGAAAGTCGCCCTCCAGATGGTCGGCAAGTGCTTTCACCGCGGTGGTTTTGGCCAGCCCCGGCGCGCCCTCAACCAGAAGATGGCCATCGGCCAGAAGGGCAATCAGTAGCCGGTCGACGAGTTTGTCCTGGCCAATAATGCGCTTGGCCAGTTGTTCTCTGAGATCACCGAACGTTTGCTGTAACGACATGAAATTGACTGCTCTTGGTTTTTGAAATCCTGCGTAGGTAGTTGCCGCAGTTTTGGCGTCTGGCCGGCAAAAATCAAGGGTTTGACTATGCTTATGTGACGATACCCTGATTACGTTTCTTTCACACAAACCAGAGGTTGGATATGAATGCGCTGACAATCGCCAGCAAGGATCAGTTTTTTGAGCAGTTGGCCGATGCGTTCTCAGAAAAGATTGCAAAAACCGAGGCGAAGAAGATCGCCGATTTTGCGCGACAGCATTACGCCCATATTCCTCTGGAGGAGCTGGTCAGTCGCCGCTTCTCGGATACCTACGGCGCCGTTCTGGCAGCCTGGCAGTTCCTGCAAAAGCGCAGTGCCGATGAAACCCCTGTTTCAGTGTTCAACCCGGATCTGGAAAGCGACGGCTGGCAGTCCACTCACAGCGTTATTTTTATTCTCCATCCCAATATTCCGTTTCTGATTGATTCCCTGCGCATGGCCATCAATCAGCGGGAAATCGGCACCCATTCCATTCAGCACTCCATCCTGCGAGTGGAGCGGGACGACAGTGGCAAGCTGAAGAAGCTGCACACCACCAAAAAGGCATCGAAGGACGCAAGCTACGAAGCATTCATCGTGCTTGAAATCGACCGACACAGTGCGCCGGAAGATCTTCGCGACCTGGAACAGACACTGCAGAAAGTGCTGCACGAAGTACGCATTGCGGTGGGAGATTTCCCGATCGTGAAAGAGAAAGTCAGCGAGATCGTCAAGGAGCTGGATGCCACCACGGCGGGAATCAGTGAAGAAGGCAAGGACGAAGCCCGGGCTTTTCTGACCTGGCTGGTGGATGACCACTTCACGTTTCTGGGGTACGACGAATACGACTTTGCCAAGGACAAGCAGGGCATGGTGGTGCGCCGGGTGGAAAACTCGGAGCTGGGTATTCTTAGAGTCAACAACGAACGCCCTGATCGGGTCCGGCTGAATGAGCTGCCGCAGCGTACCCGCCATGAAATGACCCGTTCCGATGACATCTTCATCTTCGCCAAATCGGCGCAGCGGTCTCGCGTGCACCGGCCGGCCTATCCGGACTACATCGCGGTCAAGAAATTCAACAGCAAGGGTGAAGTGGTGGGCGAACGCCGCTTCCTCGGTCTATACACCGCTCGGGTCTACAACGAGCGGCCCGATGAGATTCCGCTGTTGCGGCGCAAGTTCCAGAGCGTGATGAAGCGGTCCGGTTTCCTGACCGACGATTACGCCGGCAAGGAGCTGGAACAGATCCTGACGCTCTACCCGCGGGACGAGCTGTTCCAGATCGAAACCGATGAGTTGCTGCGCGTTGCCAAGA
>NZ_DIHV01000125.1:19608-71400 GCF_002420325.1 Marinobacter sp. UBA5687 | reverse complement strand
TGCACCCTCGGGCACGTGCAGGTGGACAAAGGATTTGTCGAAGAAAGTCGGGTCACCCTTGAACCGCTTGAGGTTGGAGGACACGAAGCTGTAGGCGATTTCGGCCGATTCCTTCATCACATCTCCCAGTTGTCCGGTGAGCTTGAAGCCCCGCTGGCTGCTGTGAATGCGTGAGGCCTCAATGCTGAGAGTGGCGCCGCCCATGGCGGTCCAGGCCAGGCCCGTCACCACGCCGGTGCCTTTCAGGGACTTCTCCTTCTTGAATGCCGGCTGGCCGAGATAGTCGGTCAGATCGCCAACACCCACTCGAACCGGGTCATCCGGGTTTTCTAGCAGGCGCACGATGCCCTTGCGGACAATCTTGTGCAGCAGCTTCTCCAGATTCCGCACGCCGGCTTCCCGGGCGTAGCCCTCAATCACCTGGCGAATGGCAGCGTCGGTGATGTTCAACTGCTTCTTCAACAGACCCGCCCGTTTGAGCAAACGAGGTACCAGGTAATGTTTGGCGATGGCCAGTTTCTCTTCGCCGATGTAGCCGGACAGGCGGATCACGTCCATCCGGTCCAGCAATGGCCGGGGGATGGTATCCAACTGGTTGGCGGTGCAGATGAACAGCACTTTCGAGAGGTCCATGCGCACATCCAGGTAGTGATCCAGGAACTCCTTGTTCTGTTCCGGGTCCAGGGTCTCCAGCAGGGCCGAGGCCGGGTCGCCCTGGTAAGAGCTGCCGATCTTGTCGATCTCATCCAGCATAATCACCGGGTTGGCCACTTTACTGTCTTTCAGGGCCTGCACGAACTTTCCGGGCATGGCGCCGATGTAGGTGCGACGGTGTCCCTTGATTTCGGCTTCATCCCGCATGCCGCCCACGCTGAAACGGTAGAACTCCCGGCCCAGGGCATCCGCCACCGAATGGCCGATAGAGGTTTTACCGACCCCGGGCGGGCCGACCAGCAGCAGTATGGAGCCGCTCACTTCGCCCTTGAACGTGCCTTCAGCCAGAAATTCAATGATCCGGTCCTTTACATCGTCCAGGCCGTCATGGTCCCGGTCCAGAATCTTGCGGGCCTCGGCCAGATCAAAATGATCCTGTGAATGCACGCCCCAGGGTACCTGCGTTATCCAGTCCAGATAGTTGCGGGTTACCCCGTATTCCGGTGAGCCCTGCTCCAGCACCTGCAGTTTCTGGATTTCATCCTTGAATCGCTCCTGCACGGCTTCCGGTGGGTTCAGTTTCGCCATTCGCTCTTCGAAGCGTTCCACGTCCGCCGTCTTGTCATCCTTGGCAATGCCAAGCTCCCGCTGGATCACTTTCAACTGCTCGCGCAGGAAAAACTCCCGCTGGTGCTTCTGCACCTTCTCGTTTACTTCCTCGTTGATCTCGGATTGCAGGCGGGCGACCTCCTGCTCCTTACGCATCAGCAACAGTACTTTTTCCATGCGCCGGAGCAGGGGCACGGTATCAAGAACATCCTGCAGTTCGCGACCCGGAGCGCTGGTCATGGATGCACCGAAGTCCGCAAGGGGTGAGCTGTCATCGGGCCCGAAGCGGGACAGATATTGCTTCACTTCTTCGCCATAAAGCGGGTTGGTGCGCAGCAGTTCCTTGATGGCGCTGATGATGGCCAGGGTGTAGGCCTTGAGTTCGTCGGCCGGTTCTTCGGGCTCCTGTGGGTATTCGACTTCCACCAGATAAGGTGGGCGACGGCGAAGCCACTGGACAATTCTGAACCGTTGCAGACCCTGGGCAATGAACTGAACCTTGCCACTCTCATTCTGGGCTTGATGCACGCGCACGGCGCAGCCCATGGTCTCAAGGTCTTCACTCTCCGGAATGCCGTTTTCGGCTTCTGGATTCTCGACAAAGCAGATGCCCAGAACCCGGTGATCGGTTTCACCAACCCGCTTCAGGGTTTCCTGCCAGGGGTCCTGGTTGACCATGACCGGCTGTACCTGAGCAGGAAAGAACGGCCGGTTGGAGACCGGCAGAATATACATGCGCTGCGGCATAACCTGCTGTGGCAGCGCCAGGCTCTTGCTGTTTTCGTCTTTGCCGATGTATTCGGTCACGTCTTCTTCAAATTCTTCCAGGGAGTCTTTGCGGTTCTCGTCATTCATACCGGATTGCTCTCAAGGCGTGAGTGGTTAAAGACCTATGTAACGACAAAAGCCGGGTTTTCAAGCTGGCTTGATTTTTCCGCCGCTGGCTCCATATCTTCAGACAATTTCATTCATTCTGGTTCAGGTTCCCGACATATGAGCAATTCGCCGCATATCTTTGATGCCACCGCCGACAACTTTCAGCAGAAAGTGATGGAAGCCTCTGCCACCACGCCGATTCTGGTGGATGTATGGGCGGAGTGGTGCGCGCCCTGCAAACAGCTGATGCCGATTCTGCAAAAGCTGGCGGAGGAATATCAGGGTAACTTCCAGTTGGCCAAGGTGAATGCCGACGAACAGCAGGAACTGACGGCCTCCCTGGGAGTGCGCAGTCTGCCGACCATCATTCTGGTGAAGAATGGTCAGGCTGTGGACGGTTTTAATGGCGCCTTGCCCGAGAGCGAAATCCGCAAGATTCTGGAAAAGCACATCGAAGCCCCGGCGGAAGATCCTTACGAGAAAGCCCATGCTCTTTGGGAAGCCGGTGATGTGGACGGAGCTCTGGCCATCCTCACGGAGCTGAACCGGAAAGACCCGGAAAACCTGGATGTGCTGATTGATCTGGCCCAGTTGAAGGCCGAGCAGGGCGATCTGGATACCGCGGAGCAGGTGCTCAACAGCCTGCCGCCGGAAGAAAAAATGCAGCATAAAGCCAAACAGCTGGCGGCGAGGGTGAAGTTCCTCAAGCAGTCGGGTGAACTGCCCGCGCAGGCGGAGTTGGAGGCAAAACTGGAGGTCAATCCGAAAGATCCTGAGGCTCTGCATCAGTTGTCCCTGCACATGGTTTTGCAGGATAAAAACGCGGAAGCCATGGATTTGCTGATCCGGCTGATGCAGGCCGATAGCACCTACAAGGACGGCGTCGCCAAAACCACATTGGTGGAGCTGTTTGAAAAACTGGGCAACAACAATCCGGATGTGCGCACGTATCGTAGGAAGCTGTATACCCTGATGCACTGAACCGGTTAGACGGTGAGCCGGTCGGTAGCATCGCTGACTGGCTCAATTATCTCTCCACGATGCTGAAACTCCCTCCCCAGCCCGACCATTGTGAGCTTTGCGAACGCCCGGTGGCAAAGCTCACAAGACATCACCTGATACCCAGGCATCTGCATCGCAAGAAGCGCTTTCAGAAACTGTTTTCCAGGGAAGAGTTGATCACCCGTACGCTTTGGGTCTGTCGCCCGTGCCATAACGCGATTCACAGGGCGTGTTCGGAGTATGAGCTGGGGCTGAATTACAACTCTAGGGAGAAGCTGCTGGAGCTCGAAGAGGTGAGGGTGTTTGTTGAATGGATTCGGGAAAAGCCAGCGGGGTTTGTGCCTAAGAAGGGGCGGTAAGCAGGCCCGTCACGGGGACGGGCCTGATCTTAAGTCAACGCCTCAGGTGTTACCGTTCTTCATGGCTTCAAATTCATCTTCAAAGAAGAATTTTTCCTCTCCGAAGGCGGGCTCGAGCTCATGCAGCCAGGTGGCCGTTTCGCTGTATTTGGCGAAGAACGGTCGCTGCACCCAATCCGGGTTGCGGCCTTGCAGGAAGCGCAGTACGAAGACCTTCTCGCCATTGATTTCGGTGATGCCCTGGATCTCCACCTTGCCAGGGCCGGCGCTCATGCTGGGGCCGCGGGCGGTGCGGGCCAGGCCGCTGACCTGCTTCATGGCCTCACGATAGATGTGGTAAGCCTCGGCCAGAGGAACCTCGAAGTAGTTCTTGGCACCGGTGTCCCGTTCTACAAACATGTAGTAGGGGATAATGCCCAGCTTCACTTCCTTTTTCCAAAGCTTGGCCCAGGCATCAGCATCGTCGTTCACGTGCTTGATCAGCGGGCCCTGGGCGCGGATTTCGGCACCGGTGGCGCGGATGCGGCGGATGGCCTCTTCCGCGATGTCGGTGGTGATTTCCTGCCAGTGGTTGTAGTGAGCCATGATGGCCACGTGTTTGCCGCCATCCACCAGTTTGGCGAACAGCTCGATCAGTTCGTCGGCGTCCTTGTCGGTCACGAAGCGATAGGGCCAGAAGGTCAGGGCCTTGGTGCCGATGCGGATGGTCTGGATGTGATCGAACTCCGGCTGCAGCAGCGGCTCCAGGTACTGCACCAGGTTTTTGGTCTTCATTACCATCGGGTCGCCGCCGGTGACCAGCAGGTCGCTCACTTCGGTGTGCTTCTGCAGATAGCCGTGCAGTTTCTCGGCGTCGGTGCTGGCCATCTTCAGGTCCTTGTCACCGACAAACTGCGCCCAGCGGAAACAGAAGGTACAGTAGCTGTGGCAGGTCTGGCCCTGGGACGGGAAGAACAGCACGGTTTCGCGGTACTTGTGCTGCACGCCGTCAAGCACCTCACCGTCCAGTTCCGGCATATTCATTTCCATCTGCCCGGCCGGGTGCGGGTTCAGTGCGTCGCGGATTTCCTTGGCAGCGGCCTGAATGTCTTTCTTGTCGGCGCCTTCCCGGTGCAGTTGCGCCATGCGCTCGTAGTGTTCGTCCTTGAGCATGCCTTTCTGTGGAAAGACCAGTTGATAGATCGGGTCGTTGGGCACCTTGTCCCAGTTGATCAGTTCGTTGATCACATATTCGTTAACCCGGAAGGGCAGCACGCTGGCCACCACTTTCATTTCAAACAGGGTTTCCTCGGGGAGATTCTGGATCGCCTCAATCTTGTCGAGCTGGCGGTCGGTAAAAACCTTGAACCGGCGCTCCTCGAATTCCTGAACCGGAATTCGGTTCGGAAAGGTGACGATGGAGTTCATGGATCGCCCTCTGTTGTGAGCCAAAGACAAAAGGAGGTGTGCCTCCTTCACTGGTTAAAAAACGGGCAGGCAAGTATACATAAATCATAATTTATTTTCAGGTCTAATTAATAAAACGGAGGTCCGGGCGAGGGGTTTCGGTCGTTCGGTCGGTATTAGCGCCTATTTGTCGCTAAAGGCTGCGAAAAGTCGTGAATGACAGTTTCAGATTATGCTTAGTGTGTTGATGTAAATGAGCGCTGGGAGGGGGTTCGACCTTGGTCGGAGATCGGTTGTTTCGTGATCGGAATATCGCCATTATTGCGTAAGTAATCTAAATAAATGATGGGTATCTGCCATTCAAACAGGTGTTTGTTTGTTTCTTAGTGTCATTTTGTAGTAAAAGAACGAAAGTTTTGCTTCTGCTGGATAGTCAGGGCTGGCAGAACCATTCTCCGCGCAATCGGTCCGTGCCAAAAGCCATACCGATAACCGTTCGCGCGGCAGGAAAAATGAGAAAGCTGTTCTATGCTTGAGAGAGGTCAATCACGCAGCTCAGCCTTTCTTACAAGCTGACGTTTCCACAAAAAAATACTGCATACCATCGCAGCTTATCGACTTCGCACCGTCTTTGGCCGCTGATCGTGGCCGGCGTTGCACCTTTTGATGCCAAGGGGAGGGTTTGATGTACCAGGATGATGATCCCATTGAAACCAGTGAATGGCTGGATGCGCTGGAATCTCTGATTGAGAACGAAGGCGTAGACAGGGCCAAATACATTCTTGAACGGCTTTCCGAGCGAGCCAGCCGCGATGGCACCGAACTGCCTTATTCCATAACCACGCCATTCCGTAACAGCATCCCTGTGACCCAGGAATCTCGCATGCCGGGCGATCTGTTCATGGAGCGCCGCATTCGCTCGCTGATTCGATGGAACGCCATGGCCATGGTGGTGCGCGCCAACAAGCGCCCGGGTGACCTCGGTGGCCACATTTCCACTTTCTCCTCAGCAGCCACTCTGTACGATGTGGGCTTCAACTATTTCTTTCATGGCGGTGGTGAGGACCGTGCTTCAGACCTGGTGTATTTCCAGGGCCACGCGTCGCCGGGCATTTATGCCCGCTCCTTCCTGGAAGGTCGTTTCAGCGAAGAGCAGCTGGACAAGTATCGCGAGGAAGTCGATGGCGAAGGCCTGTCTTCTTATCCTCACCCCTGGCTGATGCCGGATTACTGGCAGTTCCCGACGGTATCCATGGGGCTTGGGCCAATTCAGTCCATCTACCAGGCCCACGTAATGAAGTACCTGCACAGTCGCGAGCTGATCGACATGGACGGCCGCAAAGTGTGGGCGTTTGTCGGTGACGGCGAGTGCGACGAACCGGAAACTCTGGGCTCCATCTCCAAGGCGGGCCGCGAGAAACTGGATAACCTGATCTGGGTGGTCAACTGCAACCTGCAGCGCCTGGATGGCCCGGTTCGGGGTAACGGCAAGATCGTACAGGAGCTGGAAGGTGTGTTCCGTGGCGCTGGCTGGAACGTCATCAAGGTGGTCTGGGGCCGAATGTGGGATCCGCTGTTCGAGAAAGACGAGGATGGCGTGATGCAACGGGCCATGGACGAGCTGTGCGATGGCGAACTTCAGAACCTGACGTTCAAAGGCCCGGCCTATACCCGCAAGGAATTCTTCGGCAAGCATCCGGAGCTGGCCAAGCTGGCGGAAAATCTGTCGGACGAGGATATCAGCAAACTGAACCGCGGCGGCCACGACCCTTACAAGGTCTACGCGGCTTATCACAAGGCCGTGAACCAGGCCAACGGCAAGCCGACGGTCATTCTGGCTCACACTATCAAGGGCTATGGTTTTGGTGCGGCGGGCGAAGCCCAGAACACCGCGCACTCTTTGAAGAAGCTGGACATCGATACCCTGAAAGCGTTCCGGGATCGTTTCGGTGTGCCGCTGAAAGACGAAGAACTGGAAGACGTACCTTATTACCGTCCGGCGCCGGACAGCCCGGAGCTGGTCTATATGAAGAAGCGCCGGCAGGAGCTGGGTGGTTTCTATCCCAAGCGCAACAAGGATTGCCAGCCGCTGCAGATTCCGGAACTGGATATCTTCAAGCAGGTGCTGGAAGGGTCTGACGGCCGTGAGATTTCCACTACCATGGCCTTTGTCCGGATTCTGAGTGCTCTGGTCAAAGACAAGCGCATCGGCAAGCGCGTCGTGCCTATCGTGCCGGACGAAGCCCGTACTTTCGGTATGGAAGGCATGTTCCGTCAGTTGGGTATCTACACGGCGGAAGGCCAGAAGTACGTGCCTCAGGATCGTGACCAGATCATGTACTACCGGGAAGACAAAAAGGGTCAGATCCTGCAGGAAGGCATCAATGAAGACGGTGCCATGTCCACCTGGATGGCGGCGGCTACGTCATACAGCACTAACAGTTTCCCGCTGATTCCGTTCTACGTGTTCTACTCCATGTTCGGCTTCCAGCGCGTAGGAGACCTGGCCTGGGCCTCGGGCGACATGCAGGCCCGCGGCTTCCTGATTGGCGGCACTGCCGGCCGGACTACTCTGAACGGTGAGGGCTTGCAGCACCAGGACGGTCACAGCCACATTCTGGCCAACACCATTCCCAACTGTAAGGCCTACGACCCGGCTTACGGCTACGAGATGGCCGTGGTAATCCGTCATGGTATGAAAGAGATGTTTGAAGACAACCAGAACGTCTTCTACTACCTGACCATCGAAAACGAGAACTACGAACAGCCGGCGATGCCGAAAGACTCTGAAGACGGCATCATCAAGGGCATGTACAAGTTCGAATCGGTGGAAACCAAGGGTCGCAAGAAGAGCCCGCGGGTTCAGCTGCTGGGCTCCGGCGCGATCATGAACGAGGTCCGTGCCGCGGCGCAGATGCTGAAGGACGACTGGGGTGTGGCCTCGGATGTCTGGAGTGTCACCAGCTTCAACGAACTGGCCCGTGATGGCCAGCATGTGGAGCGCTGGAACCACTTGCACCCGGATGACAAGCCGCGCAAGGCCTACGTCACGCAGTGCCTGGAAAAGGCTCAGGGCCCTGTGGTGTCGTCTACCGACTACATCAAACTGCACTCCGAGCAGTTGCGGGCATTCATCCCGAAAACCTACATGACCCTGGGCACCGACGGTTTCGGCCGCAGCGATACCCGTGAGAAGCTCCGTAACTTCTTCGAGGTGGATCGTTACTATGTGGCGGTGACTGCACTGGCCGCCCTGGCTAAAGATGGTGAGATCAAACAGGAGCAGGTTCTCGAAGCCATGCGCAAGTACGGAATCGATCGCAACAAACCGAACCCGGTGCTGAGCTAAGGAGACCGCCATGAGTGAACAGGAAATCAAGGTTCCCGATCTCGGCGGTGCTGATGAAGTCGAGATCATCGAAATCATCGTCAGTGAAGGGGATTCGGTAGAGGAAGAAGATCCGATTCTGACCGTGGAATCCGACAAAGCCTCGGTAGAACTGCCGGCCCCCGCCGCCGGCAAGATCACCAAAATCACCGTCAAGGTGGGTGACAAGGTGAAAGAGGGCGACGTGATCGGCATGCTGGCCGCCAGCGGTGATGCTGGGGGCTCGGACGATGCCGGGGATGATAAGTCTGAACAGACCGAGGAAAAATCCGAGGCGCCATCTGAGGCCAGATCGGAAGACGCCAAGCCGGCTCCGAAAAAGAAGAAGTCTGGTGGCTCTCGCACCGAAGTGGTGAAAGTGCCGTCGCTGGATGGCTTTGAAGATGTGCCGGTGATTGAAATCAACGTGGCTGAAGGCGATACGGTTGGTGAGGAAGACCCGCTGGTAACAGTGGAGTCCGACAAGGCCACCATGGAAATCCCGTCACCCTACGCGGGCAAGATCGGCAAGATTCTGGTGAAGGAAGGCGACAAGCTCTCCGAAGGTTCAGACCTCCTGGAAATGACCATCGAAGACGATGGTGACGACGAGGGCGAATCGGAAGATTCCGGTGACAGCGCCCGGGCAGACAGCCAGGAAGGCAAACCGGAGAAACCCCAGGGCAAACAGGAGTCCGAGCCTCAGCCGCAGGGCTCTACCTACGAGCCGCCGTCACCTGGCACCAAGGTGCACGCCGGTCCGGCCGTGCGTAAGCTGGCCCGGGAACTGGGGGCAGACCTCACGCGCGTGAAAGGTTCAGGCCCAAAAGGCCGGATCGTGAAAGACGATGTGCACGCCTACGTGAAGAGCCAGTTGCAGCAGGCCCAGCAGGGCAGTGGCGTAGCCACTGGCTCTGGCATTCCGGGCGTGAAGCTGCCGGACTTCAGCCAGTTCGGTGAGATCGAGCGTGAAGGTATGTCCCGCATGATGGCGGCCACCGCCACCAACATGCAGCGCAGCTGGCTGAACGTGCCTCACGTGACCCAGTTCGACGATGCCGATATCACCGAAATGGAAGACTTCCGCAAGGCCCAGAAAGCTGCCGGTGAAAAGCGTGGTGTGAAGATGACCCCGCTGCCGTTCCTGCTCAAGGCCTGCGCTGCCGCCTTGGCGGAACTGCCTCAGTTCAACGTGTCTCTGGACATGGAGCGCAAAGAGGTGGTGCGCAAGAAGTACATCCACATCGGCATTGCGGTGGATACACCCCACGGCCTTATGGTGCCGGTGATCCGGGATGTAGACCAGAAGGGCCTGTGGGAACTGGCGGCCGAAAGCGCCGAGTTGGCCCAGAAGGCGAGGGACAAGCAGCTGAAGCCGGCAGAAATGCAGGGTGCCTGCTTTACCATCACCAGCCTGGGCGGCATTGGCGGCACAGCGTTCACGCCGATCGTGAATACGCCGGAAGTGGCGATCCTGGGTGTGTCCAAAGCCTCCATGAAACCGGTATGGGACGGCAAGGAGTTCCAGCCTCGGCTGATGCTGCCGCTGTCACTGTCTTACGACCACCGTGCGGTGAACGGGGCGGATGCTGCCCGGTTTACCAACTTGCTGACGCAGCTGCTTGGGGATATTCGGACCCTGCTGCTGTGATGTAGCCTTGTTGGTCGCACTGCGACGGTGTCGTTGCAGTGCGACCACTCTTCCGCTCAGGCCTGGTCAGCTCGGCCAATGTCTGCACGTTATGAGCCACCCACCATCAGTGTCACAACAAACGACTGTGATACGAGGCTCCCATGACTCCCTCAGAACTGCTGTCCAGGCCATTCACGCTGCCGAATGGATCGGTTATCCCCAATCGCTTTGCCAAGTCCGCAATGAGCGAAACGCTGGGAAGCATTGATAATCATCCGACTAAAGAATTGATCACCCTTTACAGAGCCTGGGCAGACGGGGGTGCCGGGCTGTCGATCACTGGCAACGTGATGATTGACCGGAGGCACATCGGGGAGCCGCAAAACGTCGTGGTCGAGGATGAGGCCGATCTGGATCTTCTCAAATCCTGGGCCAGGGCCGGGCGGGGTGGCGGGAAACAGATCTGGATGCAGCTCAATCATCCAGGCAAGCAAAGCCCGAAGATGCTTAATAGAGACCCGGTGTCTCCAAGCGCGATTCCGTTCAAGAAGGACCTGCGGGGGATGTTCGCAACTCCGCGTGCGCTCACGGGGCCGGAGATTGATGACATTATTCGTCGCTTTGCGCAGGCCGCAGCCGTCGCCAAAAAGGCGGGATTTGATGGTGTACAGATTCACGGAGCCCATGGGTATCTGGTTAGCCAGTTTTTGTCTCCCCATCACAATCAACGCACCGACGAGTGGGGTGGTTCTGCGGCGAACCGGCGGCGCTTTGTACTGTCTGTGTATCGAGAAATCCGCAAGGCTTGTGGCAGGGAATTTAATGTTGGTATCAAACTGAATTCGGCTGATTTTCAGCGCGGGGGCTTCACTGAGGATGAGTCTCTGGCTGTGATCAAGGCGCTGGTGGCAGAGGGCATTGATCTGGTGGAAATCTCAGGAGGAAATTATGAAAACCCCGCCATGGCGAAAGGTGCCGGAAGCGAGGAGGTGAAAGCCAGCACCCTGGCACGGGAAGCCTACTTCCTGGAGTTTGCTGAAAAAGTCCGTGAATTGACGGACGTACCCTTGATGGTCACGGGCGGGTTCCGCACAGAGCGGGGGATGGCACAGGCCATCGATTCTGGTGCCACGGACCTGGTGGGGCTGGCAAGGCCCTTGGTTGTGGAACCTGATCTGCCGACTCGTATTATGGCGGGCGATCCGGTTACCAGTGCGGTCAAGCCTATTAAAACCGGCCTTCGAATGATCGACGATATGGCTCTGATGGAGGTCAGTTGGTACACCCGTCAGATCGGAAGAATTGCCCGTGGCAGGGCTCCAAAACAGCACGACCGGGGCCTGTTATCCCTGATGGAGGTGCTGGTTGTTATGGCCACCCGAGGCGTTCGAACACGGCTACGGGCGGGCAGCTAATCGGAGAGCCGGCTGTCCCCAGGGGCCAGCCGGCCGCCTTTCTGATCAGTTGGCAAAGAACATCCAGTCAAAATAATCGTGCAGATCCTGCATGGCCCAGGCTTCCGCAGGTTGGGTCAGTTCAAACAACAGGTTTTGGTCTTTGGCGAGTTTCATGGCGTTACCTCACGTCGTTGCGATAGGAGTGCGAGTTCGCTGTCGCCAGCGTATCCAGGCTTTTGCATTGGCCGTGCCAAATCTTCTGGCAGAAGGTAAGTCTATGAAAATGTTAAGTAAGGAATAATTGGCTTTGAGGCTGGAAGATAAGAGCTGAGCAGGAATGGTGCTGGCGCACCATCCTGGAACGAAAAACCCCGGCCGAAGCCGGGGTAATTCTGAGTTAACTTCTGATAGGAAGGATCAGAAGTTGTACTGTGCTGCGAACATCAGGCGGTTAGCGTCTTCGCTGTCACCACCTTTGGTTTCGGTTTTCCAGTACTGGTATTCAACGCCCATCATCACGCTCTTGACCGGCGTCCACATGTAGTTGGCAATGATGTTGGAGCGGGTTTCTTCGTCTCCATCATTTTCAACATCCAGTTCCACCATACCGTAGGTCAGGTTGACGCTGCGGCCGTTGCCCAGGGACAAGCTGGTGCCGATTGAAGCGCCGTAGCCTGAGATGGTTTCGAGGTCTTCACCGTCGAGGTAGGCATCAGCTGAACCGGACTGGTACAGATAGGCATTGGCGCCGTCTGTGTAGTTCAGGGCGCCTTGGATAGACACCATGTCTGAAGCCTTGAATTTGGCAGCGCCAAACATGCCGTAACCCATGGCGGAGTCGTCTGCATCCGCGGTTTCATCCTCATAGGCGTTTTGCTTGACCAGGCCTGCTACAGCAAATGACAGAGCGTCCGCGGAGCCCTCATAGCGGGCAGTGACAGCGGGCATGCTGTCTTTTTCTTCCGTAGTGTCATCGATAGATCCTTTTGGATCCTCCAGGGCAACGGACAGTCCGCCCGTGGTGTAGCGAAGCTGAGCTGTGCGAAGCTGGTAGCCTGCCCAGCCGGCGCTGCCGTTGAAGTCCAGGGTCGGCGTATTGCCGGTGAAGCTGTTGTAGTTTGACCAGGTTTGACCGGCGAGGATGCCGTTATACTCACCGAAAGCGTGGCGCAGGCGGAAATTGCCTCCGCTGGCGAAGTCACCTTCAACGGTAATCCTGAAGTCTTGCGGCAGAGTTGCCTTCACGCCAATACGGCTTTGTGTGGCAGAAGCGTCAAAATGACCTTCATTGTCAGAGCCGTCAACCATTGAGAAATCACCAGCCAGAGTACTGTTGTCACCGGTGATCTTTTCGTTGATATCGTAAGTGGCAGTCAGTCGCGCGTAGCCGTCGCACGAATTGCCATTCTTAATTTGTTGCTTTGCATTGTTGTTGTCTCCACACGTTTATTGTTGTTGGACCCACAGACAAAATAGTTACGAATCTATGACAATTCAAACAGAATCGGTGATTATTTAGACGAATGTCTATAGGCCTTCGATTCAGTCATGGTGGCATCCGGAGGAGTACTTTGGTCGTAATGGGCAAGATGACTTTCAAACACGAGATGCTATCTGAACCTACGTTTGCCTTCGTCGATATTGAAACCACCGGCGGCAATGCCCAGCGGGATCGGATCACCGAAATTGGTATCCGCTTCTGGCGCAACGGGGCCGTTGTGGGGGAATGGCAAACGCTCCTGAACCCGGAAGCCCGGATCTCCGGGTTCATCGAACGACTGACGGGTATCTCCAATGCCATGGTGGCGAGTGCCCCTCGTTTTGAGACCGTTGCCGACGAGCTGGAGCGGCACCTGGACGGGTGCATTTTTGTCGCCCACAACGCACGCTTTGATTACGGTTTTATCAAGAGTGAATTCCGCAGATTGGGGCGACTGTTCAGTGCCCGGGTGCTTTGCACCGTTCGACTTTCCCGGGCGCTCTATCCGGAGGCCGAACGCCACAACATGGATGCGCTGATCGCCCGGCACGGATTACCCGCTGTTGAGCGCCACCGGGCCATGGGCGATGTCACTGCCATGCTGGCGTTCTTTGAACACACCTTGCTTGAGCAGGGCGAAGACACCGTTGGTGCCACCATCAACCGCCTGCTCCAGCGCCCCAGCACACCCTCCAACGTACCCGCGGAAATGCTCGCTGATTTGCCGGCGGGGCCCGGTGTGTACCGGTTTTATGGAGATAACGATGTGCTGCTGTACGTGGGCAAAAGCACCAATATTCGCCAGCGGGTGGCCTCGCATTTTTCCGGTGATCATCAGAGCAGCCGTGGAATCCGGCTGTCCGAAAGCCTGCGCCGGGTGGAATACACCGAAACTGCCGGAGAGCTAGGTGCCCTGTTGCTGGAACTCAAACAGATAAAGACCCTGAGCCCGCTGTTCAACCGTCGCTCACGGGCGGCGAAAAGCCTGGTCAGCATCGCCCTGCACCCGGACAACTCCGGCTACCTGAATGCCGAGTTGGCCAGAACCATCACGCCGGATCAACTGGGAGATTACTTCGGCCTGTTTCGCAGCAAGCGGGACGCGTTAAGTGCGTTACGGGGCATCGCCAGCAAAAACGACCTGTGCGGAAAACTCCTGGGACTGGAGCCGGCAACCCCGGGACCATGCTTTCAACGATCCCTGGGGCGGTGCAAAGGTGCCTGTGAAGGCGCGGAAGACGTCACCCGGTTCAACCTGCGCATGCAGATCGCCTTTCATAATCTGCGTCTGAAAACCTGGCCCTGGCCCGGCCCAGTTGCCCTGGCCGAAGAAAACCCGGAAAACGGACGCACGGACTGGCTGATCATCTGGAACTGGATTCATATAGAAACGCTGCGCAGCGACCAGCACACCGAGGCCGATCTGCACGACTATCAGCCCGGCGAAGACCCGGTCACCTTTGATCTGGATTCCTACAAGCTGCTCATTAAAGCGCTCCTGGGGAAAGATCGAAACCACCATCGCATCATCGAGTTACATGCTATAACACAACCGGCTGTTCTTATGCCCTGAGTGGCGTATTATGGGGAGGAATTCATCCACTCAGAGAGAGATCCATGAACAGAGAACCTGTCTCCCGCGAACTTTTTGATGAAGTCATGGTGCCCAACTACGCCCCCGGAACCATTATCCCGGTGCGAGGCGAAGGCTCCCGCGTGTGGGATCAGGAAGGCCGAGAGTTCGTGGATTTGCAGGGTGGTATTGCCGTCACCAGCCTGGGCCACGCCCATCCGGGGCTATTGGGTGCGTTACAGGAACAGTCAGAAAAAATCTGGCACCTGTCGAACGTCATGACCAACGAGCCTGCCCTGCGGCTGGCCAAAACCCTGTGTGACCTCACCTTCGCCGAGCGGGTGTTCTTTGCAAACTCCGGCGCTGAAGCCAACGAAGCTGCCTTCAAACTGGCCCGTCGCTACGCCTGGGAACACTACGGTCCGGAAAAACACGAGATCATTTCGTTCAAGAATTCCTTCCACGGCCGCACCCTGTTCACCGTCAGTGTGGGTGGCCAGCCCAAATACCTGGAAGGCTTTGAACCGGCCCCCGGCGGCATCCATCACGCCGAATTCAATAACCTGGACTCAGTGAAAGCGCTGATCTCCAAAGAGAAGACCTGCGCTGTCGTGGTCGAGCCCGTCCAGGGTGAAGGCGGCGTCATGCCGGCAGATCCCGAATTCCTGCAAGGGCTGCGAGAGCTCTGCGACGAACACAACGCCCTGCTGGTCTTCGACGAAGTCCAAAGCGGCGTAGGCCGCACCGGCTACCTGTACGCCTACGAAATGTACGGCGTAACACCGGACATCCTCTCCAGCGCCAAAGGCCTGGGCGGCGGCTTCCCGGTTGCCGCCATGCTGACCACCGCCAAAGTCGCGGCCAGCCTGGGCGTAGGCACCCACGGCAGCACCTACGGCGGCAACGCGTTGGCTTGCGCCGTGGCCCAGAAAGTCATCGACACCGTCAGCCAGCCGGAAATCCTCAAGGGCGTCAAAGCCCGCTCCGAAAAACTGCGCAAAGGCATGATGGACATCGGCGAACGCTACGGCGTGTTCTCCGAAGTTCGCGGTGCTGGTCTACTCTTGGGTTGTGTACTGACCGAACAATGGCAGGGCAAGGCCAAAGACTTCCTGAACGCCGGTCTGGATGAGGGCGTGATGGTCCTGGTAGCCGGAGCCAATGTGGTGCGGCTGGCGCCTTCGCTGATCATTCCGGAAACGGATATTGAAGAAGCGCTGGAAAGGTTTGAAGCTGCAGTGAAGAAGATCACGGCTAAGTAAAATGTAGCCCCTGGGGCTGGGTTCCCCTTCCGGAAATTTCGGAGGCCATGGATGGCCGGAGAGAAGCGCACAGGGATGTGCTTGTAGCGGTTTCCGGAAGGGGAACCCAGTTCCAGGGGCGGGCGAGCCTGCTCCAAAAATCCTGATGGTTCGATAGAGGAGCGCACCATGTGGCGAGTCAGACCAGCCAAACTGGATGACCTGCAACAAATCCTGGACATAGCCGGCGCCCAAACCGCCAGGCTCTCGTCCACCCTGCCCAAAACCGAAGAAACCCTGGCCCGGAAAATTCAACACTCCCGGGACTCCCTGGCCGACAACGCCCCCGAAGGCACTCCGCGCCGCTTTCTGTTCGTACTCGAAAACACCGAAACCGGCGAAATCGCCGGCACCGCAGGTATCGACAGCCGCGCCGGCAACGGCCACCCGTTTTACAATTACCGGCGTGACTACCTCATCCACGCCTCCCACGAACTCAACGTCTCGCGCCGCGTCGAAGTCCTGTACCCGAGCCACGCCCTGACCGACCTGACACTGCTGTGCTCCTTCACCCTGAAAGAACAACACCGCAACACCCCGGTATTCGAGCTGCTATCCCGGGCCAGAATGATGTTCATTGCCAGCCACCGGGAATGGTTCACCAACCGAACGGTGGTTGAAATCCAGGGCGTACAGCACGAAAACGGCAGCGTGCCCTTCTGGGACAGCCTGGGGCGACATTTCTTCAATATGGACTTTGAAACCGCCGATCAATATTCCGGCCAGCTCAGCAAAACCTTTATTGCCGAACTCATGCCGCCGAACCCGGTGTACGTCACCCTGCTCAGTACCGAGGCTCAGGAAGCCCTCGGCCAACCACACCCGCTGACCGAACCCAACTATCAGCTACTCCAGCGCGAAGGTTTTCAGCCCGGATGCTACGTCGATATCTTTGACGGCGGACCAGTGATGGAAGTGCGCACCGACAGCCTGAAAACCCTGGTGACCAGTCAGCCCAAAACACTGCACGGCAGCCACCAGAACGATGGTGAAACCTGCCTGATCAGCGCCGGCGAAGGTGAGCACTTCCGCTGCCTGTTGACCCCGGTGGCAGAAACGTTGGCGGATGATGTAAAAGTGCCGGTGAGCACCTGGCATGGCCTGCAAAGCAGCGCCGGCGACCCGGTAAGGATTTCACCGTTATGAGCATGCAAATACAGGGGAGGGCGTAAGATGCTGGTGATCCGCCCGCTTCAGTCTGACGATCTGGAAGACCTCTATGCCATGGCGCAGAAGGCCGGCAAAGGCCTGACCACATTGCCCGCCGACCGGGAACTGCTTCAGCGCAAGATTGATCGCGCCCGTGAATCCTTCAATCAACGCTGTGCGCCGGAAGCGGCCCTGTACCTGTTTGCGCTGGAAGATATTCAGGCCAGGAAGACCGTTGGCATCAGTGGCATCGAGGCCCGGGTTGGCCTGGAAGAAGTGTTCTACAATTACCGGCTGAGTGTCACGGTCAATGCATCGAAAGAGCTGGGTGTGCATGTGCGCACGCCCACGCTGAACCTGTCCAACGACATGACCGACACCACCGAAATCTGCTCGCTGCTGCTTTCCGACGAGTATCAGGGCGGCGGCAATGGCCTGTTGTTATCCCGCTGTCGTTTTATGTTCCTGGACGATTTTCGCAAACGCTTTTCCGACAAAGTGTTCGCGGAAATGCGTGGAGTCTCGGACAAAGACGGTAAAAGCCCCCTGTGGGATGCCCTGGGCAGCAAGTTTTTTGACATGGAGTTCAGCCAGGCCGATATGCTCTCCGGGCTTGGCAATAAATCCTTCATTGCGGAACTGATGCCGAAATACCCCATCTACCTGCCGATGTTGCCAGACGCTGCGCGGGCGGTCGTTGGCATGGTGCACGACAATACCCGGCCGGCGCTGAAGATGCTGCAGGCCGAAGGTTTCAACTTCAACGGCATGGTGGATATTTTCGATGGCGGGCCTGTGGTTGAAGCCTTTGTCCATAACATTCGTACGGTGCGGGAAGCGGTCAACCGGCATGCCATGGTGGTCAATCACAGCATGGATCTGGATGTGCCGGCAGAGCAACGGGTGATGATCTCGAACCGGTCGTTCCGGGACTTTCGGGTAACCACCATACCCATGAACTGCATCGGGCCCGACACTGTCAAAATTCCTAGAGTGCTGGCGGAGGCTCTTTTAGTGGAGTCGGGTGATCCGGTGCGTATTGCCCCCTTGAAGGAGGGTGCTTTGTCGCCCATCCGTCCAAACAATTCCGAACCGGGAGGTGGTAAACAATGGCAAACCTGACAGGCAATGTGTACATCGACGGGCTCTGGCTGCAAGGCCACGGAGCGCCCTTTGAATCGGTGCAGCCGGTAACAGGTGAAACGGTCTGGGATGGCAATGCCGCCAGTCTCGAAGATGTTGACGCAGCGGTTCGGGAAGCTCGAAAGGCGTTTCTGGCCTGGCGCCGGAAAAGTCTCGCAGAACGCCAGGCGGTGATTGAGGCCTTCGGCGAACTGCTTGAGGCCAACAAGGAAGAAATGGCCCATCAGATCGGCCTGGAAACAGGAAAGCCTCTCTGGGAGTCCCGCACCGAAGTGGCGGCCATGATGGGCAAAATTCCGATCTCCGTGAAAGCCTACAACGAGCGTACGGGGCACACTGAATCTGACGTGGCCGGCGGACATGCGGTGTTGCGCCACCGCCCCCATGGCGTGGTCGCCGTGTTTGGCCCCTATAACTTCCCGGGCCATCTGCCTAACGGGCACATTGTGCCGGCCTTGCTGGCCGGCAATACCGTGGTGTTCAAACCCAGCGAACTGACCCCGGGGGTGGCGGAACTCACTGTCAGGCTCTGGGAAAAAGCCGGTCTGCCGGATGGGGTGATCAATCTGGTTCAGGGCGGTTCCGATACCGGCAAGTGCCTGGCCCGCCACCCGCTGATTGACGGTTTGTTCTTTACCGGCAGTTCCACCGTCGGGCACCTGCTGCACGAACAGTTCGGCGGCCAGCCGGAAAAAATCCTGGCGCTGGAGATGGGCGGTAATAACCCTCTGATCGTTCAAAATGTGTCAGATCTGGATGGCGCCGTGCACCACGCACTGCAGTCCGCGTTCCTGTCGGCCGGCCAGCGCTGTACCTGTGCTCGCCGGTTACTGGTGCCCAAAGGCAAGAAAGGCGATGAATTTCTGGCACGGCTGGTAGAAGTGGCGGCCCGCATCACCGTGGCGGAATTCGATGCTGACCCGCAGCCGTTTATGGGCTCGGTGATTTCTGCTGATGCGGCAGACCAGCTACTCAAGGCTCAGGCTGGCATGCTGGAAAAGGGTGCGAGCTCGCTGCTGGAAATGAAACAGCTCAAGCCCGATACCGGCCTGTTGTCGCCGGGGATTGTGGATGCGACCGGGATAGAGCTGGAAGACCAGGAGTTTTTCGGTCCGCTGCTGACGGTGTACCGCTACAAAGGCTTTGATGAGGCCCTGGAGCTTGCCAACAACACTCGCTACGGCCTGTCTGCCGGCATCCTGAGCGATGACCGCAAACTCTATAACCGTCTGGTGGAGGAAGTGCGCGCCGGTATTGTGAACTGGAATCGGCCACTTACCGGGGCAAGCAGTGCCGCACCGTTCGGTGGTGTCGGTGCCAGCGGTAACCATCGTGCCAGTGCCTATTACGCGGCCGATTACTGCGCCTGGCCGATGGCCTCTCTGGAAGCCGGCAAGAGTGAGCTGCCGGATAGCCTGGCCCCGGGCCTGAACTTTGACTGACAGGAACAGCTGCCATGGTTAAACATGCGGTAGAAGCAAACTTCGATGGCCTGGTGGGACCGACCCATAACTACGCCGGGCTGTCCTGGGGCAATGTGGCCTCAAAATCGAACGTCAATGCGGTGGCCAACCCCAGGGAGGCGGCACTCCAGGGATTGGCGAAGATGAAGCGGCTGGCGGACCGGGGCTATGTGCAGGGCATTCTGCCACCCCACGAGCGCCCGCACATTCCCACCCTCCGTGCGCTGGGCTTTGAAGGCAACGAGCGCCAGATTCTGGAAGCCGTAGCCAAGGCAGATCCCTCCATTCTGGCGGCGGTGTCGTCGGCGTCCTGCATGTGGACCGCGAACGCGGCTACCGTCTCTCCCAGTGCCGACACAGCCGATCACCGGGTGCACTTCACCCCGGCCAATCTCAGTGCCAAGTTCCACCGCTCCATTGAACACCAGGTCACGGGTCGTTCGCTGAAAGCGATTTTTGGTGACGAAAGTTACTTTGCCCATCATCCGGCGCTGCCGTCAGTCAGTCATTTTGGCGATGAGGGGGCGGCCAACCACACCCGCCTGTGCAGTCGCTACGGGGAGCCGGGCGTTGAGCTGTTTGTGTATGGTCAGGTCGCGTTCAATGAATCCGCTCCGGCGCCAAGCAAGTACCCGGCGCGCCAGACCCTGGAAGCGTCACGCGCCATTGCTCGCCTGCATGGCCTGACCGATCGCCATGCCGTGTTTGCCCAGCAGAATCCGGCGGCTATCGATGCCGGCGTGTTTCACAACGATGTGATTGCGGTCGGTAATGGCAATTGCCTGTTCTATCACGAGCAGGCTTTTCTTGAGGAAGCCCGGGTGCTGGCAGACATCCAGGAACGCCTGACCGGTGCCGAGCTGGAAGCCGTGCGTGTTTCATCAGCGCAGGTGCCCATCGAAGATGCGGTGGCCTCCTATCTGTTCAACAGCCAGTTGTTGAACACTGCCGATGGTATGCTGCTGGCTGTACCGGGTGAGTGCCGCGAAGTGGCCTCGGTCAGCCGGTATCTGGATGAACTGGTGAAAGCCGACACGCCGATCACCGCGGTGGAAGTGTTCGATGTCAAACAGTCCATGCGCAATGGTGGCGGGCCTGCGTGTCTGCGCTTGCGGGTGGCGCTCAACGACGACGAGCTGCACGCTATCAACCGGGGTGTGATCCTGACCGATGCGCTCTATGAGCGACTGACCTCCTGGGTTGAAGCCCACTACCGCGACCAGCTCAGCCAGCAGGACCTGGCCGACCCGATGTTACTGGAGGAAGTGCGCAAGGCGCTGGATGAACTGACCGGTATTCTTGGCCTCGGCAGCATCTACGATTTTCAGTTGTAAGGCTGGTCAGCTCAGCGTACCGGCTCGCTGGAGATAGACCGGGTGAGCATATCCATGGTGTGACGAATGAGTGCTTCGGAAGGAAACTCCCCGGCCTCGGTGGATTCCGCCTGGCACAGCATGATCACGCCATGCAGGGCGCCGCGCAGGTAAAGCGCGGTTTGCGCTGGCGACTGGATACGGTCGCGGCTGATGGTGCCGTCTTCCAGGCCAAGATGAATCGCCGCTTCCATCAGCACCATCAGTTCGTTCTTTGAACACAGCATCTCCCTGGCCTGGTCTTCTTCCGCATCGGCGATGGCGGTGGAAGCCTTGGTCAGAGCGGTGAAGTAGTCCGGAGCTTCCACAAAGAAACGGTAATAAGCCTCTCCCATGGCCCGGATCTTCCCGAGCCCGGTATCGGTTGCCTGCATCGCCCGCTCAAACCGGGTCACCAGATCCTGCCCGGCCCGCAGCATGATGCCTCGCTGGATGGCGGCCTTATCCTTGAAATAGACATAGAGCAGAGCCCGGCTCAGACTGGCTGTGCGCGCAATGTCGTCCATGGAGGTGCGGTCGTAGCCCTTTTCTGAGAATACCAGTTCGGCGGCGTCCAGAATGGCGTCGTACCTTGCCTGTTTTTCCCGTTCCCGTCGTGATTTCAGCGGTTCATTCATTGTGATCCCGAGCTTTCCGGCTTTGGCTGCATGATAACTGATAACCGATGAAAGCCGATTATTAACAATTTGTCAAAGAGTGACATGATGTCGGAAACAATGGGCAACCTCCGATGGACCGGAGGTCACAATCAACCTGTTCAGGGAAAGGGGCTGGAACACTATGTCTCTCACACTACGTCACTCTCCGTTTGTTCTGGCCAGTGCGCTGCTGGCCGTACTGTCTGTCTCCGGCTGCCGCGGTGGCGGTACCGAATCCGGCGAAAACGCTGAAAATACGCCGGTCTCCGTGCGGGTATCCGCTGTCACCGGTGGCCAGATGGAAGAAATTCCTCTGCGGTTTTCCGGCATTGTCCGTGCAGCCCAGCGTGCAACCCTCACATTTCAGGTCAGCGGGACGCTGAAGGAACGCCCGGTTGAGCTGGGGCAGACGGTAAAGCCCGGTGATGTGCTGGCGCGTCTGTACAATCCGGCGCTGGAACCGGCGCGGGATTCCGCAGCTGCCCGCCTGGATGAGCTGAGAACCCAGTTTGAACAGGCCCAGCGGGAGTGGGAACGCTCCAGCCGGTTGCATCAGCGAGGCGTGGTCTCGGAGCAGACGCTGGAACAGATTGCCGCCCGCCGGGATTCCCTGAGGGCGAGCATGGCGACAGCCGAAGCCTCACTGGCCGAAGCCACGAGGCTGCTTGAGGAAAGTGTTCTGAAAGCGCCCTTTGCCGGGCAGGTGGAAGCATTGCTGGTGGAGCGGGATGAGTTCGTGGGGGCGGGGCAGCCGGTCATGCGCTTGTCCTCGCCGCTGGGGCGGGAAGTGGAAGTGCGGGTGCCCGCGCACTTGCTCGGCCATGTCCGGATTGGTCAGGAGTTACCGGTTTGGCTGGTGCAGGACCGCAACCGTGAACCTGCCACCGGCACTGTGGTGGAGATTGCCCAGGGCAGTTCCATCCGCGGGGAACTGCATCCGGTACTGGTCAGCCTGCCACCAAATTCCCTGTCCTCCGGTGAGCCGGTGGAAGTGGGCATTGCCCCGGTGCGGGAATCTGCCATTACCGTGCCCCTGCTGGCGGTCGTTCGCGACAGTACCGGCACCAGTGTGTTCCGGGTGCAAGACCAGGTAGCTCAGCGGGTTCCGGTACAGGTCGACCGGGTCATCGGTGAGCGCGTCATGGTGCACCCGGGTGCATTGAGCCCGGGAGATCAGGTGGTGTATGCCGGTATGACCCGGCTGGTGGATGGTGACACCGTGGAGGTGCGCTGATGACCCGCCGACTGCTTAACTGTCAACGCTTGCTGGGCATGGTGGTGACCATGCTCTGCCTGCTCGGTATTGCCGCCTACAGCACCATGCCCCGTCAGGAAGATCCGAGTTTCCCATACCGGGCCGGTATGATCACGGTGAGTTATCCCGGTGCCAGTGCCGAGGCGGTTGAGCGCCTGGTGCTTCAGCCGCTGACCGATGAATTGCGTCAGGTCGAAGAGCTGGACTGGAGCCAGGGCACCGCCAGAACCGGCGTGGCACTGGCCCGGCTGAAACTCCGGGACCGCATCTACGACACCGATTCGGCGTGGGATCGGGTTCGTCAGGCCATGGAGCGGGCGCGCCAGGATTTCCCCGATGATGTGGGCCTGATGGAGCTGGATGACCGTCTGATCGACATCCCGGCCGTGGTGCTGGCCGTGGGCGGTTCACCCTCAGTGACTGAGCTTTCGGAGGTGGCCGAACGCCTGAAACAGAACCTTCTGGATATCCCTGGCATCTCCCGCATTGAACTTGAAGGGGATGCCGACGAACAGATTACCCTGGCACTTGACGACGCCGCGCTGTATCGGCTGGGAGTTCCGCCCAAGCGGATACTCGACACCCTGGCCCGGCGCAACCAGACCATCCCCGGTGGCTTCGTGGTGGTGGAAGGCAAGCGCCTATCAGTATTGCCGAACACTGAGTTCACGGACATAGACGCGATTCGCGCGACGCCCATTGAGCTGCCAGATGGCTCCCAGGTGCCCCTGGCAGCGGCCGCAGAAGTCTGGCGTGGGCCGGCCGAGCCCCGGCAGCCAGAGACCTGGTTCGACGGCGAGCGGGTGGTGTTGCTGTCAATTATCATGGAAGAAGGTTCCACCGACGCCATCCGCTTTGGCGAGCGGATCCGGGAACGGCTGGACCAGGTGCGTCCAGACTTCGAGCCGTACCAGCTCCGCGAGATGTTTTTTCAGCCCGACAAGGTGTCTGACCGGCTGGATGATCTGGCCTGGAGCCTGGTGCTGTCGGTACTGATCATTGTGGCGGTGGTATTTACCGGCATGGGTATCCGCATGGGCCTGCTGGTGGCGTCCATCCTGCCCATGGTGGCCCTGATCAGCGTGGGGCTCTATGACCTCGGGGGTGGGGTGTTGCATCAGATTGCCGTTATCGGGATGGTCATTTCCCTGGGTATCCTGATCGACAACGCCATTGTGATTGTTGAAAACATACAGGGCCATCTGGATGAGGGCATGCGCCGGCTGGATGCCCTGCGCAAGGCGGTCGGTGAGCTGGCCGGGCCGTTGGGTGCGTCTACCGGCACAACACTTGCCGCCTTTGCGCCGCTGTTGATGGCCAGGGGCGGCGCCGCGGATTTCACCCGGGGCGTGCCGGTGATGATCATGCTCACCCTTTCTGTGAGCTATCTGCTGGCAATTTCTGCCGTGCCCCTGCTGGCGGCGCGTTTTCTGAAGCCCCGGAAAAATATTCACAAAGACCGGCTTATCGGCCTGGCCAGCTACCTCGGTGGCCTGGTGTATCGGCACCCGGGCCGGTTGATTACCGCCGGCGCCCTGCTGGTGGTGATCAGCCTGGGCATGACCCCGTTCATGGCCCAGCAGTTTTTCCCCAACGCAGACCGCCCTCGTGTCATCGTCGAGATGTACATGCCCGAAGGCACCGATCAGGCCCGAACCTCTGAAGTGGCCGCCGTTCTTGAACAGGCCATTCGGACCCGGCCCGAGGCACTGGAAGTGCACCGCTTTGTCGGCTTTACCGGGCCGTCGTTCTATTACAATCTGCAGCGCTCGCCACAGGCGCCTAACCGGGCAAGGCTGGTGGTTCGCACGCCGACGCTGGCCGATACCACCGACCTGGTGAAATGGATCCGCCACGAGGCCGCCCGGTCGCTACCGGAGCTGGATATCACCGCCGGGATTCTGGGGCAGGGACCACCGCGGCCTGCGCCGGTAGAAGTCCGTGTCTTCCATCCGGACGACAACGCCCGCGCCCGAGCCACCGAGCAGGTCTATTCCATTCTCAGGGGTGTTGAGGGCACGGTGGATGTTCGTCACGATCTCGACATTGGTGTGCCCAGCATCGCCATCAATGTGGACGACGCCACCGCCGCCCGCTATGGCCTCACCCGAGCCGATGTTGCCCAGAGCCTGTATGGCCAGAGCTACGGCGCCGTGGCTGAGCGTTATCGACAGGAGGACGACCCGATACCCATCGTGCTGCGCTCCCGCGAAGGCACGTCGCTGTCACTGTCGCGCCTGCTGTCTGTGAATACCTACAACGACCAGGGCGATGCCATTCCGCTATCGGCCGTGGCCACGGTTGAAACTACCTGGGAACCGGCGGCGGTTTACCTGCGCAACGGGGTACGGGTGAATACGATCAGTGCCAATCTGGAGGAAGACTACAGCTTCAGCCAGGCGCTGGACGGCCTGTATGCGGGCCTGGAACAGAACCCGTTGCCGGCGGGCACGCGACTGGACATGGGAGGAGATGCCGAAGGTTCTGACCGTGCCAACTCCGCACTGCTGACCGCGGCACCGATCGGCATGCTGCTGTTGCTGTTCTTCCTGCTGTTGCAGTTCAACTCCTTCCGGCGGGTGGGCATTATCCTGCTGACCGTACCGCTGGCAACCGTTGGCATTTTCCCGGGGCTGGTTCTGTCCGGTTCGCCCTTCGGTTTTCAGTCGCTGCTGGGGGTGATTGCTCTGGTTGGTATCGTGGTGAACAACGCCATCGTGCTGCTGGACGTAATGGATCGGGAGCTGGAACGGGGCCGAGCCATTGCCGATGCGGTGCGCACCGCTGTGGAACGCCGTACCCGGCCCATCCTGCTGACCACCGCAACCACCGTGGCCGGCCTGCTGCCGCTGGCGTTCTCAAGTTCCACCCTGTGGCCACCCATGGCCTGGGCCATCATCAGTGGTTTGCTGGCTTCGACGGTCCTGACCCTGCTGGTGATACCGTCAGTCTGCACCAAACTGATCAAACTGCCGGTGGGCGAACCCGAAAACGCGCCAGCCTGAACCTGGTGTCATGTACAGGGCGGCTCAGACAGAGCCGGCCCTGTACACTTCCCTGGCTCGGATCATCAAACCCACCCGCTGGCCCACAGGCACCGCCCGGTTTGGAAACACCACCGCCTCCGGCGCGGTTCCGACCCGGTAGTCATCCTGATCATCCTCCCAGATCACCGTGCCAGGCTGATACTCCGTGAAGTTCGCCACATCGTCCGGAACATGAAACCGGAAAGACGGCCCGGTATTGAGCACCTCATGCACCACCTCAAACACCGTCAGATGATCAAATGGTGGCTGCACTGCGGGCGCTGCCTCGCCCCGGAAACGCCGGCGCAAGGCCCGCTCAATGCCTTGGAACCGTCGCAGATCATTCCGGCCAAACGGCTCCACCTTGCCCAGTTCAATGGTAAAACTCTCCGCCTTCAGAGTGCTGGCAGTGAACGATGAAAACACTGTCGATTCCTTATGCTGCAGCAACAGGGTCTCCACCTCGGCCTCCAGCAGGAACGCACACTGGCCGGCCGGAACCGACCGCCCTTCCACGTACGGGTACAGCGCAAAGCGCTCCCGTTTCGACGGGCGAATAGCGGTATGCAGATCATAATGGTTTAACGCCAGGCCCTGATGCGCCATCGCAAATTGCCGACACATTTCCTCCAGAAACCGAGCCCGCCGGCCCTCCGCAAGCCCGGAATATTCCGGTTTGCCATGGGCACCATTGAACAACCGGTTCATGTTCACATCCAGAAACCGCTCACCCTCCACCATGGCAGGAGGGTTGCCCAGGATCAGCAGCAGCGGGCACGCCAGCGACCACTCCCCGGAAAACAACTCCGACACCAGCGTGTTGAGCACTTCAATCGGCGCCGTTTCATTGCCATGCACCCCGGCAGAAATGATCAGCGCTTCCTGATTCGGGTTAGCCCTGTCAGCCGGTGGCGTCAGCCACAGAACCCCGTTGGCCTTGCGGGAAACCTGGGTGCCATCGGGCAGGGAGGTTTTGGTTTCGGGCAGATCAGCGGAAGCGTTGGCGAGGGTATGGCTAAGCCAGTCCGGGTGAAAGTCAAAGATTTGATTCGTAGCCTTCATAGACTCCCCTGCAGCGTTTGGGGGCATCTGGCTGGATAGGCTTTCCGGGAATTTCGGAGGCCATGGATGGCGCGGAGAGAAGCGCACAGGGATGTGCTTGTAGCGGTTCCCGGAAAGCCTATCCAGCCAGATGGCCATGCTCCCGGCGATGGGAGCAAAAGTTAGCCATTCACCGGCCGCTGATGCCGCAAAAGATGGTTTTCCAGCTTGCGGAAAGCAAACACCAGAATAAACGTCAGCGCCATATAACAAAGCGCCACGAAAATAAACGCATCAAACGGCGCGTAAAACCGCGAATAAATGTTTCGTGCCGCCCCTGTCAGATCAACAATGGTGACCACACTGGCAATCGCACTGGCGTGCAGCATGAAAATCACCTCATTGGAATAAGCCTGAACCGCGCGACGCGCCGCGCTTGGCAGAATGATCCGGCGCATCCGCAGAAACCAGTTCATGCCATAGGCTTTCGCCGCCTCGATTTCACCATGGGGCGTAGACATAATCGCCCCCCGGATAATCTCCGTGGTGTAGGCTGCGGTATTCAGCGTGAAGGCCAGCAGGGCAGGATAAAGAGGTTCCCGGAAGATCTCCCACCAGAAAGTCTCCTGAATCCCCGGAATCTGCGCTACTCCATAATAGATAATGTACAGCTGGATCAGCAGCGGCGTGCCCCGGAACAGATAGGTGTAGATCCAGATTGGCCCGGACACCAGCGGATTCCGGACCGTACGCAGAATCGCCAGCGGAACCGCCACCACCAGGCCGATGACCAGCGACAGAAACACCAGGTGTACGGTCGTCACCAGACCGTCCCAGTACTCCATCAGCGTCATGGCCGTGAAAATTTCGTTCTTGTTCAACCACTCGGCAATGAAATCAGGCATCGTTTAATTCCCCTGAACCACGCCGACATTGGCTCGACGATCAAGCCACTTGATAAACAGCTCCGACCCCGCCGTCAGTGCCAGATACACGGCAGCCACTGGTACGAAGAAGTGGAAAGGCATGCGCTCCGCCTTGGCGGCTTCCTCCGCCACCCGCACCATATCGGTCAGGCCGATGATGGACACCAGTGCCGTGGTCTTGAGCAACACCTGCCAGTTATTGCCGATGCCCGGCAGGGCATGGCGCAACATCTGCGGGATCATCACCCGCCGGAAGGTATGCCAGCGGGAAAAACCATAGGCCTTGGCCGCCTCAATCTGACCGACATCCACTGCCAGAAAGGCGCCGCGAAAGGTTTCGGTCATATAGGCACCGAAAATCAGACCGATGGTCACCACGCCGGAAATGAAAGGATCAAACTGGAAGAAAAAGTCGATACCGCGGGTTTCCCACAGATAATCCGAAAGCATGTTCACCGCTACCTGGCCGCCGTAATAGAACAGCAGCATCATTACCAGGTCCGGAACCCCGCGAATCAGCGTGGTATAGGCGGTTGCGATGCCGGCGGCAACACGGCTGCCGGAGAGTTTTGCGCTGGCACCAACCAGGCCAAGCGCCAGGGCCAGGGCCAGAGACAGGAAGGCCAGCTCAATGGTGATGACCGCTCCTTCTGCGAGGGCCGGGCCATAGCCTTTCAGATCAAACATGGGAGTATCCGGTCAGCGGGGGCGACGTGGCGCCGCCCCCGTGGTCATTACATCTTGATATCGTAGTTAAAGTACTTCTTCATGATGGTGTCGTAGGTGCCATCTTCCTTCAACGTGCGCAGGGCGGCGTTTACTTCATCGGCCAGGTCGGCATCACGCTTGCGCATGGCAACGCCCACACCTTCACCCAGTTTCACAGGCTCGCCCACTTCCTTGAAGCCGTCTTTGGACAGAACAGTCTGCTCACCCACCGGATAGTCGACAAAGACCACGTCCAGGCGCTGCCCTTCAAGGTCCAGCACCATGTCATCAGCGGTGGTGTAGCGCTTGATTTCAACAATGCCACCCATGTTCTCTGTCACGTAGGTGTCCATGGTGGTACCGCGCTGAACACCGACAGTCTTGCCTTTCATGGCATCCATATCAGTGACGTCGGTGCTGAAATCGTTCGGGCCGAACCAGCCGCCCGGGGTATTGTAGTACGGCTCGGAGAAGAGCACGCGCTCTGCACGCTCCGGTGTAATCGACATGGAAGACATGATCAGATCAAACTTACGAGCCAGCAGGCCCGGAATCATGCCGTCCCATGCCTGGATGACGAATTCGCAGTTGGCGTTCATCTCTTCACACATGGCGTCGGCCAGTTCCACTTCAAAACCGGTCAGCTCACCGTTTTCGTCTTTGTATTCGAATGGCTCGTAGGGCACATCAAAAGCAATGCGCAGGTTTCTTTCCTGAGCCTGGGCCGTGCCGGCAACCAGGGCCAGGGCGCAACTTGCTGCAACAATCAGTTTTTTCATGTGTCACTTCTCCGGTAATTCGCCACAAAGGCTTTATTTTTTATGGAAGTTTCGGGAGCTATTCTTCAACGCCTCGTCCAACACCGATTCAAGATAGCACTGGTGTTCAGAACTTGGGAGCAAGAAATTGCTTCATACGCTCGGAATCCGGGTTGTCAAAAACCTTGTCCGGGGTTCCCTGCTCCTCAATCACGCCCTGATGCAAAAACAGGACCTGGCTCGACACATCCCTCGCAAACGCCATCTCGTGGGTGACCACGATCATGGTTCGGCCTTCCTCGGCCAGACTCTGCATAACTTTCAGGACCTCGCCCACCAGCTCCGGGTCCAGGGCCGAGGTTGGCTCATCAAACAGCATCACTTCGGGTTCCATGGCCAGCGCCCGGGCAATGGCCGCCCGCTGCTGCTGTCCGCCGGACATCTGGGCCGGGTAATAGTCCTTGCGTTCGTAGATGCCGACCTTGTTCAGGTAGGCCTCTGCGCGCTCAATCGCTTCTTTTTTCGGAATCTTCAGAACGTGAACCGGCGCTTCGATAATGTTCTCCAGCACCGTCATATGGGACCAGAGATTGAAGCCCTGGAAGACCATGGAGAGGCGAGCCCGGATCAGTTCCACCTGGCGGTTATCGGCGGGTACCCGTTCACCTTTTCGGTTTTCGGTGAACCGGATTGGGTCGCCGTGCACAATAATGTCACCGGAGGTGGGGGTTTCCAGCAGATTGATGCAGCGCAGAAAGGTACTCTTGCCGGAACCGGAACTGCCAATCAGGGAAACCACATCACCCTTACGGGTTTCCAGAGAGATGCCCTTGAGAACTTCCAGCTTGTTAAAGGTCTTGTGGATGTCCCTGCAAATAAGAGGCGCTGGTTCCGCCATGGCTGGCTCCTGAGACTGTCATACAAAGGCGCATGTTTTACGGACTGTTGCCGTGGAAATCAATACCGCTTTGTTGGGTTTTCGTGAAAGTTGTTGGACTCGAGTGAGACTCGAATGACCTCTGCCCCCTGGTTTTCCAGGCTTCTCAATGAATCCTGAACAAAACGTACGTGGGCCATGGCCACCTTGCGGGCGGTTGTGGCCTTGCCCGCCATAATGGCCTGATAGATCTGCTTGTGCTGCTTCATGATTAACTGGCGCATCTCCGCCCTTGGATTCAGGTTGGCAACGGAGGCATGCACGGTCAGCAGCATCATGTTTTTCAGACCATTGAGCACATGTACCAGTACCGGGTTATGAGATGCTTCAATTATAGCCTGGTGAAAACCGTGGTCGGGTTTGGCGTTGCTGAGCGGGTCGGTGTCTTCCAGGGCACGGTAGGCTTTGGTAATCCGGTGTAGATCACCTCGGGTGGCGCGCTGGGCTGCAAGTTCGGCCGCCTGGCCTTCCAGCTGTTCGCGCACTTCCAGCAGGTCATAAAGGGTGCGGGGGTGGCCGGCAAACAGGTGCATCAACGGGCTGTTGTCTTCCAGATCGTCTGTGTTCGGGACAATGCTGGCAACAAAAGATCCCCGTCCATGCTGGGTTTCGATGACGCCCCGCCCCTGGAGTTCATGCAATGCTTCACGAATGATGGCCCGGGAAACCCCCAGTCTGGTCGAAAGCTGGCGCTCCGAGGGTATCTTCTGCCCCGGTGCCAGGCCGCCGTCGAGAATCAGCCGCTCTAGCCTGAAGGAAATTTCCTGCGATATCCCCATGTTTTCTACCTGACGGGTCTTGCTGGTCAGACCAGTTGCTGTTGTTCAAGTGATCAGGAAGTCCTTCTCGAGTGTTGCCCTCCAGACCGCTAACTATGGCCTATAGCACCGAATTCGTCCATTTTGCCGCAATTAAAAACTGGTCTGACCAGTTGGCAATTCTCTGGACTAAACCGCACCTGCCTACGAATATCTTTTTAATGCTGGCATTTGCTGGTGTTGGATTACCTCTGCATAACAACAAAGTGAACGGAGATGTTTCGATGAACATCAATGATAACAACGACAAGCATTGTGATTCAGACGCAAACCCACCACGCCGGAGTTTTCTCAAAAAAATGGCGGTTGGTGCAGCCCTGGCAGGCGCGCTGACACTGGGCGCCGGTCAGGCCCAGGCCGCGACTACCTGGAAAATTCAGTCGGTGTGGGATGCGGGCACGGTTGGCTATGACCTGTTCGAGGAATGGTGCAACAGCATCAAGGAAAAATCCGGCGGAGAACTTATTTTCAGGCCGTACCCCGCAAAGGCGGTCGCGGCCGACAACAACGCGCTGTTTGATGCGGTACGTAATGGCGTACTGCAGGGGATGAACCCGTTTACCCTGTACTGGTCAGGCAAGATCCCGGCCTCGGTGTTCCTGTCCTCTTACCCGGCCGGCCCGGACCAGCCTCACCAGTGGGACACCATGTTCTATTCCCTGGGCATGCTGGAGAAAACCCGGGAGATCTACAAAAAGTACGGGCTGTTCTACGTGGGCCCGATTCAGCACGACGCCAACATCATTCATTCCAAGAAGCCGGTGAACAGCCTGGCGGATCTCAAGGGCATGAAGATCCGGGTGCCTGGCGGCATGGTGGCTGAGGTATTCCAGCAGTTCGGGGTATCCACTGTCAGCCTGCCGGGTTCCGACATCTTCCCGGCTCTGGAAAAGGGCACCATCGATGCGGCGGACTACGTGGGCCCGGCGGTGAACTATGAGCTGGGCTTCTCGCAGGTGACCGATTACATCCTGTTCGGGCCTCCAGGGGTGATGTCTATTTACCAGCCGGTGGATCTGATGGACCTGACGGTGAACCTGCGTGCCTGGAACGCCCTGGATCCCAAGCTGCAGCAGCTGGTTGAGGAAGAGGTGCGCAATTACTCCCAGAAGCACTACCTGACCATCCAGAAGCGCAACATCGAAGCCATGGAGAAGTTCAAGGCGGATGGAGACACCGTCACGCGTCTGAGCCAGCAGGATCTGCAGGAGTTCCGTCGCGCGGCAATTCCCATCTGGTACAACTGGGCGAACAAGAACGAGGATGCCAAGGCCATCTTCGATATGCAGCTCGAGTACATGATGAACGACACCGTGGGCTACGTCACCGAGGAAGACCTCAAGGCGGCTGGCAAGTAAACCGGCACTACCAACAACAATCAAAAAAGCGGGGAAGGGCAGGGAAGCCTTGGTTCAGGGCGCTCTCTCCCTTCCCCGCGTTGTCACTGACGTGAGGACAGTATGTCTGATCTGAGCAACTTTGGCTTTGTGCTGCCGCACTGGTTCTACTGGGGTTGGCTGGCGGTAATGCCGCTGCTGATGATGGCGTGGGACCGTTGGTCCAGTAGCCGTGGCGTGCAGGCGATTGACAAGAATGCCCTGGCAAACGAGAAGCTTCAGCAGATCGAAGCCGAAATGTCGAAAACCATCGAGTCGGATTACGCGAACTGGTTTACCCGGATTATCGACTGGATCAGCGAAAAATCTGGCGTGTTTATTTCCTTCTGGACCGTAAACGCCGTTGTTTTCTACTTTTTTGAAGTGGTTATGCGCTACATCTTCAATATGCCGACCATCTGGGTGCATGAGGCCAGCTTTCTGCTGTTCGGTATGCAGTACCTGCTGGCGGGCGCGTTTGCCCTGCTGCATGGCGCCCATGTGCGGGTCGATGTGATCTATAACCTGTTGCCTGTGCGGGGCCGGATTGGCATGGATATCTTCACCTCCATGTTCTTCTTCATGTTTGCGTTGGCGCTGGTGATTACCTCCTGGACCTTTTTCCAGAACTCCTACTCGATGGATGAACGTACCGTCGAGACCTGGGGCATCCAGTACTGGCCGGTCAAGGCCATGATGCTGCTGGGGGCTGTTCTACTTACCTTGGCGGGCCTGTCCAAACTGATCAAGGACATTGCCCTGTTCGTCAAGCTTGGCCGGGAGCAACACGCATGACTACCACTACAGTGAACAATCCGGGCCAGGGCAACCTCAAAGGCAAGCTTGGCACCTGGCTGATGATTCTGGCCACCGCTGCGCTGGCCTTTGTGATGTTTGTCGAGTTCGTCAACATTCTGTTCTACGACCCGTTCAGCGATGAGAAATTCCTGTTCAAGCTGGCCGGAAGCCTGGCCGATGTGAACATCGGACCGCTCACCTACCTGATGTTCGGCTCCCTGTTGGTGGCTTTGATGATGGGTCTGCCACTGGCGTTTGTTACCGGTGGTCTTGGGGTTGCCTTCATTTATCTGGTGGGCGACTCGCTGATGCTGAACATCATCCCCAGCCGCATCTTCCCGATGATGACCAACTCCGATCTGGCCGCTATTCCGCTGTTCATCTTCATGGCGGCGATGCTGGAACGGGCCGGCCTCATCGAAGAAATGTTCAATGTCGTCTACAAGTGGATGGGTGGTGTTGGCGGCGGCCTGGCCATTGCCACCATTGTGGCCTCGACCATTCTAGCAGCGATGGTCGGGGTTATCGGTGCGGCGGTCGTGACCATGGGGATCATTGCCCTGCCGGCCATGCTCAAACGGGGTTACGACCACAAGATCGCCCTCGGCTCCATCATGGCGGGCGGTACCCTGGGTATTCTCATTCCGCCCTCGATTCTGGCGATCCTCTATGCCGTGGTTGCCCAGCAATCGGTGGGTGAACTGTATCTGGGGTCGGTGATTCCTGGCGTTCTGCTATCCAGCCTGTATGTGTTCTATGTCTGGATCCGGGCGAAGCTGAACCCCGAACTAGGGCCTCCGATTCCCAAGGAGGAACGCATCGGCCTGAAAGACAAGCTGCTGCTTCTGAAAGACCTGATTGCGCCTCTCATTCTGGTGTTCCTGGTGCTTGGCCTGCTCTTTGGCGGCATTGCCACACCAGTTGAGGCGGCCGGCATCGGCTCCTTTGGCGCCATTCTTGTGGCGATGAAACACAAGGTGTTCACCATCGCGACTCTGCGGGATGCTTCGGTCACCACCGCCAAGGCTTCCGCCATGGTGCTATGGATCATGTTTGGTGCCTCGGTGTTTGTAGGTTTCTACATTCTCCAGGGTGGTCAGGACTTTATTACCGAATCCATTCTGGGCACCGGCCTGCCGGCCTACGGCATCCTGTTCCTGCTGATGGTCTTGCTGGTGGTACTGGGCATGTTCCTGGACTGGGTCGGCATCCTGCTGCTGGCGGTGCCTATCTTTATCCCCATTGTGGAAGCCCTGGAGTTCCCGGGTCTGTTCGGCCTGCCGGGCGTGTCTGGTGACGACGTGGTGCTGTGGTTCGGGGTGTTGTATCTGGTGAATATGCAGATGTCGTTCCTGAGCCCGCCCTTCGGCTATGCGCTGTTCTATATCCGCGGCGTGTGCCCGCCGGAAATTTCCATGGGCACCATCTTCAAGTCATCCCTGGTGTTCCTGGCCATCCAGGCCCTGGGCGTATTCCTGTGCATTGTGTTCCCGGCCATCACTACCTGGCTGCCCAATCTCGCTTATGGCTAACCAAGAGGAGTAAATCGTTATGTTGACCATTCATCGTCTCGACCTGTCTGATGCACGCATCCTGATTGAGGGTGCGGCGGCCAAGGCCCGTGAAATCGGCGTGCCCATGTGCATCGCAGTGGTGGACGAGTCCGGCACGCTGATCGCCTTTGAGCGTATGGACGGGGGCAAAGTGACCAGTGTTACCATCGCACAGGACAAGGCATTTACCGCTGCGGCCGCGCGCAAAGCGACCCACGACTACAATGCCGCCAACGTGCCGGGCAACCTCGCCTTCGGTATACATACTGAAGTGGGCGGTCGCCTGAGCACGGTAGGCGGTGGCCTGCCGGTGATGGTAGACGGTGAAGTGGTCGGCGGTATCGGTCTCAGCTCGGGCACGCCACAACAGGACATGGACTGTGCCCAGGCTGGCATCGACCATTTTGAAAGCAAACGCCAGTAACCGGTGTCTCTTATGAATACTCAATCCCGTATCAGCAAATCCCGGCTGGCGGAGCAGTTCCGGGCCTTTATTGACCCGGACTTCGTCATCACCGATGACGAAACCCTGAAACCTTATGAGTGCGATGGCCTGGCCATGTACCGGGAAATGCCCATGCTGGTGGTGCTCCCGGAAACCGTGGAACAGGTGCAGCGGGTCATGCGCATTTGCCACGAAAACGGTGTGCCGGTGGTGGCCCGTGGTGCCGGTACCGGTTTGTGTGCCGGTGCCATGCCGCATAAGGAAGGGGTAGTGCTCTCGCTGGCCAAGTTTAACCAAATTCTGAACATTGATCCGATTGGTCGCACCGCACGCCTGCAGCCGGGTGTCCGTAACCTGGCGATCAGCGAAGAGGCTGCACAGTACGGCCTTTATTACGGGCCGGATCCTTCCTCTCAGATCGCCTGCACCATTGGCGGCAACGTGGCCGAAAACTCCGGTGGCGTGCACTGCCTGAAGTACGGCCTGACCGTGCACAACATCCTCAGTGTGGAAATGATCACCGCCGAGGGTGACCGGGTAACGGTCGGCAGCGATGGCCTGGACAGCTACGGTATGGATCTGCTGGCGCTGCTCACCGGCTCTGAAGGACTGCTGGGCGTGGTCACCGAGGTGAAGGTGAAACTGCTGCCCAGGCCGGAAGTGGCACAGGTGATCATGGCGGGCTTCGACAGCATCGAGAAAGCGGGCGACGCGGTGGGTGGCGTGATTTCCCACGGCATCATCCCCGGTGGCCTGGAAATGATGGATGGTCATGCCATTGTCGCGGCCGATGACTTCTGCGGTGCCGGGTATCCCCGGGATGCCAAGGCCCTGCTGCTGTGTGAAGTGGACGGCACCGAAGAGGAAGTGCACGAACACATCGCAGAGGCCGAAGCGCTGTTCGGTAAGCTGGGCGCGACCTCCATTCGCACCTCACAGAGCGAGGAAGAGCGGGCTCTGCTGTGGAAAGGGCGCAAGTCGGCCTTCCCGGCGGTGGGGCGGATCTCGCCGGATTATTACTGCATGGATGGCACCATTCCGCGTCGCTATCTGGCCAAGGTATTGCTGGAAATGGAAAAGATGTCAGAAGAGTTCGGCCTGCGGGTGGCGAACGTGTTTCATGCGGGCGATGGCAACCTGCACCCGCTGATCCTGTTTGATGCCAACGTGCCAGGCGAATTTGAGCGCACCGAGGCGTTCGGCAGCAAGATCCTGGAACTCTGTGTGGAGGTGGGTGGCTGCATCACCGGTGAGCATGGCGTGGGCGTGGAGAAAATTCGCCAGATGGCGGTGCAGTTCAATGATGACGAGCTGCAGCAGTTCCACGATGTGAAAGCGGCCTTCGACCCCACCGGAATTCTGAACCCGGGCAAAGGGGTGCCCACCCTGAAATTCTGTCAGGAATACCGCTCCATCGAGCACAAGCAACACAAGCACGAAGAGGCGGACACTGCCCATGGCTGATCAGATCCAAACGATACAGGAGCAGGTGCTCAAGGCCCGCAGTAACGGGCAGAAACTCAACATTGTCGGCGGCGGCAGCAAGTCCTTTATGGGGCGCCAGAGCGATGCTGATGCCAGCATTCTGAGCCTGGCCGAGCACACTGGTGTGGTGGAATACCATCCGGTAGAGCTGGTGCTGACGGTACGTGCCGGTACCACCCTGAAAGAAATTGAAGCGGTGCTGGCGGAGCAGGGCCAGTGTCTGCACTTTGAGCCGCCGCATTTTGGCCGCGCATCCACCATCGGCGGCACAATGGCCTGCAACCTGTCCGGCCCGGCCAGACCCTGGGCGGGATCGGTGAGGGATCAGGTGCTGGGTATTCGCCTGCTGAACGGCAAGGGCGAACACCTGCGTTTTGGTGGCCAGGTGATGAAAAACGTGGCGGGATATGACGTTTCCCGTTTGCAGGCCGGCGCCATGGGAACGCTCGGGGTGATCACCGAAATCAGTCTGAAAGTCATGCCGAAGCCGGCGGCCACCGTTACCCTGGTGCGGGAGATGGCCATGGACGAGGTGGTGGAATACATGAACCGCCGTGCCGGTGAGCCCAAACCCATCACCGGTGCCTGCTGGGTCGATGGCAAGGTGTACCTGCGCCTGGCCGGTGCAAAATCAGCGGTTGAGGCGACCGCCGAGAAGTGGGGTGGCGAGGTTATGGCTGAGGGTGACCAGTTCTGGCGAGAGGTTCAGGACATGCGGCACGGCTTCTTTGACGATCCGGAAGCACCTCTCTGGCGGTTCTCCCTGGATTCCACCGCCAGAACGCCGAAGCTGGACGGCCCCTGGATGATCGACTGGGTTGGCTCCCAGCGATGGTATCGCGGCCAGGCCTCACTCAGCGATCTGGAGCCACTGGCTCGCGCTGCCGGTGGTCAGGTCAGCCTGTTCCGGGGTGGTGATCGCACTGCCGAAGTGATGCAAAGCCAACCCGAGGCGTTGAAAACCATCCAGCGCCGCGTGAAACACTCGTTCGATCCCGACGGCATTTTCAATCCTGGCCGTCTCTATAGCTGGTTGTAATTATGCAAACGAATCTGGTTCAACAATTTGCCAATGATCCCGAAGGTCAGGAAGCGGAGGAGATCCTCAGGGCCTGTGTGCATTGCGGTTTCTGCACCGCAACCTGCCCAACCTACCAGGAACTGAACGACGAGCGGGACGGGCCCCGTGGCCGCATCTATCTGATGAAGATGTTCCTGGAAGGCGGCGAAGTGACCGAGAAAACCCGTGAACATCTCGACCGCTGCCTGACGTGTCGAAGCTGTGAAACCACCTGTCCCTCCGGCGTGAAATATGGCCGTCTGGTGGATATCAGCCGTGGTTTGATGGAGAAAGAGCTGCCGCGTAAGCCGCAGGAAAAATGGCTGCGCTGGGCGCTGACCCGCTTCCTGCCGGATCGCCGGCTGTTCGGGTTGATGCTGCGTCTGGGCCAGGCCTTCCGGCCGGTCCTGCCGGAAAAACTGCGCACCAAGGTGCCGCCCCGCCGGCACGCAAGCCCCTGGCCCTCGTCGAGCCACAGCCGTGTGGTTCTGGCCCTGGCCGGCTGTGTTCAGCCGTCGGCTGCGCCCAATACCAACGCTGCCGCCGCCCGGGTGCTGGACAAGCTCGGCGTGACCATGGTGGAAGCCCCCGAGGCCGGATGCTGTGGCGCGGTGAACTACCATCTTTCCGAACATGAGCGCGGTCTGGAACAGATGCGCCGCAACATCGATGCCTGGTGGCCCGCCATTGAAGCCGGAGCCGAGGCCATCATCATGACCGCGTCAGGTTGTGGTGCCATGGTCCAGGATTACGGCCATCTGCTGAAAGATGATCCGGTCTACGCCAACAAGGCAAGGAAGGTCAGCGAGCTGTGCACTGATCTCGGGGCGTTCCTGTTGAAGGAAGACCTGGAGCCTCTGAAGGCCAGTGCCCAGGCTGGCAAGGTGGCGTTCCACTGTCCGTGTACCCTGCAGCACGCCATGAAACAGAATGGAGTAGTGGAGCAGGTGCTCACCAAAGCGGGAATCGACCTGGCGGCCACCAAAGACAAGCACCTGTGCTGTGGCTCGGCGGGTACCTATTCCATTACCCAGCCGGAGATGAGCCAGAAGCTGCTGGATAACAAGCTCAAGGCGTTGACGGTGGAGAACCCGGTGCGGATTGTCACGGCCAACATTGGCTGCCAGTTGCACCTGGAGAGCAAAGCAGACGTGCCGGTGAACCACTGGATCGAGTTGCTGGACCGCTGACCCGTTCCTGAAAGTGGCGCTGGTTTTCGGTATAGTCCCCAGCGCCTGTCCCGCTGCCGTGATGGCAGCGGGAATGTTGCGATAACTCTTTCACAGGATGTGATCCCATGCCAAGGAGACTGGCCCTGAGCCTGCTTTTCGTTGCCGCGGCAGCGCCCGTCACTGCCGAAATCTACCGTTGGACCGATGCCAACGGGTCCATTCACTTTTCCGATACGCCTCCCAGGCAGCTGCGACATTCCAGTGTTTCGGTGAAACCACCGGTGACCGTCCCCATGGGCGAAAACATCCGCCAGGCTGACCGAGTGCGGCAAAGCCGGGCCGAGGTGAGTCGCCTGCTGGCCCCCGGCAGCACGGATCGCTACGCCCAGGCCAGAGAGGCGAAAAAGCAGGCGGCACAGTGCGAGAAATATCGGAAGCAGCTGGACCGGATTCAGGGCCAGTTGCGAGCCGGCTACAGCAATGATCGAGGCAATGGCCTGCGCCAGAAACGACGCAAGCTCAGTCAGCTTTATAGCCGGGAGTGCGTGCTCGATTAGGCCTGAGTAGCTGAGTTCTGCCCGGGCTTCGGAAACCGCGCATTGTGGTTTCTCCTTGATTATTGTTAGCTATCTACCTAGTCAGCGGAGGTAGCCCTTGTCTCATTTTCAGCTCGCGTTATTACTTGGTATGACCGTCGCCCTGGGGCCTCTGGCTCTGGATGCGTATTTGCCAGCGTTCCCCGATATTGCCGACGGATTTGGTATTCCCCACGCGGATGTGGGCCTGACTCTGAGTGCCTATGTCGCCACCCTTGGTCTCGCCCAGCTGGTGGGCGGGCCTTTGTCGGATCGCTATGGTCGCAAGCTGATACTTTTCGTTGGACTGACCATTTTCGCCATTGCCGCGATGATGATTGCTGGTGCTGATACCCTGGCGGAGTTGGTGGGCTGGCGGATCGTGCAGGGCATCGGCGGTGCTTTCTGTGCGGTCTCGGTGCCGGCGATTGTCCGGGACCAGGTGGGCGGACAGGAAGCCGCGCGCCTGTTCGGCCTGATTGGCCTGATCATGTTTATTGCCCCGGCTGCGGCACCTTCACTCGGTGCGTTGATGCTCGCGCTCGGCGATTGGCACTGGATCTTCGTATTTCTGGCCGGCTACGCGCTCTTGCTGGCGGTCGTGCTGCAAATTGCCCTGTTTCCCAGGTTGAAACCCAGGCCCCAGGCCACGACGCCGGTGAAAACTCTGGTGACCAACTACCTGCTGGTGCTTCGCCACAGCACAACCATGCGCTTTATCGGTATTCAGGTGATGTGCTTCAGCACCATGCTGCTGTTCATTACCCACTCGTCGTTTATCTACCAGGAGTGGTTCGGTCTGTCGAACGCCAGTTTCTCCATGCTGTTCGCGGCCAATATCGGATTGATGGCGGTGCTGAATCTGGTCAACCGGCCGCTGTTGCGACGTTTCCCATCGGTAATCCTGTTGCGGGTACAGGTCATGCTGCAGTTCCTGATGCTGGTCGGGCTGGTTACCGTGGTAATTCTGGACGGCCCGTTCTGGGCGGTGGCGTTGTTCATCATTGGCGCCATTGGCTGTCAGGGCGGGATCGTGCCTAACAACATGGCCAATGCGCTGGAGTTCTTTCCGCATCTGGGCGGAACCGCCGCCGCTATGCTGGGCGCCTCTCAATTCACCCTGGCCGGAGGGATCAGTGCGCTGTCATCGGCCTTCGGAGGTGATGCGCTGCTGCCCATCGTGCTGAGCATGCTGGCCTGCTCGGCTGGTGCGGTGGTGCTGGCGGCCGGAGCGCCAGCCGCTATTGCCCGGGAAAAGGCCAGGGCCGAAGCCCAGGCCTGATACCGCTCAGGGATTGCGGCGCACGTTGACCAGTAACGGGCTACCGGTGGCCGGGTCGTGAATCAGATCGCAGCTGACGCCGTAGAGTTCCTGCACCAGCTCCGGTGAGACAATCTCCGCCGGAGCGCCCTCCTCAATAATGGTTCCATTTTTCATGGCCACCATATGGTCCGCATAGCGACAGGCACTGGCCAGGTCGTGCACCACCATGGCGATGGTCTTGCCTTGTCCGCTCAGCGCCCGGATTAACTCAAACACCTCAATCTGGTGACCCAGATCCAGAGCCGACGTGGGCTCATCCAGCAGCAACAGCGGCGTTTGCTGGGCCACCGCCATGGCAATCCAGGCCCGCTGTCGTTGCCCGCCAGAGAGGGTGTCCAGTGCACGGTCAGCCAATCCGGCAACATCGGCGGCCTGTATCGCCTGATCGAAGGCCCGTTGGTCTTCTTTCGACCACTGTGTCATCCAGCCCTGATGAGGCTGGCGGCCAAAGCGTACCAGGTCGGCAACGGTGAGACCTTCCGGGGCGGTGTTGTCCTGGGGTAGCAGGGCCAGTTTCCGGGCGACTTCTTTGGACGGCAGGCGATGGATATCCTTGCCGTCAAGAAGCACCGAGCCGCCCTTGGGCGTATGAATCCGGGCCAGACCATTCAGCAAGGTGGATTTTCCGCAGCCGTTGGGGCCCACGATGGCGGTGACCTGGGCCGTTGGCAGATGAAGGCTCAGATTCTCCGCTACCACAAACTGACGGTGCGCCAGGGTGATGTCGTCGGCGGCAAGGGTCGCGGTTTGGGGTTGGCTCATGTCAGGCTCCGTGGCGAAGGTCTCAGCAGTATCCAGAGCAGGTAAGGGCTGCCGACGATGGCGGTAATGATGCCTACCGGAATTTCCAGCGGCGCAAACAGCGTGCGGCCTAACAGGTCGGCAATCAGCATGAAGCTGGCGCCCGCCAGGGCCGCAGCCGTGAGCGGAACCTTGCCCGGGCGGCACAGGGCCCGGGCAAGCTCCGGCGCCAGCAGGGCAATCAGGCCAACCGGCCCGCAGACCGATACTGCCAGGCCCGTGAGCATCACCGACAAACCCAGGCCGATTATGCGGGTGGCTTTCAGTCGGGTGCCCAGGGCAATGGCCACCGCATCCGTGAACTGCAAGGTATTGAGGGCCCGGCTGAGACTCATAAGAACCAGGTAGCCGGCCGCAAGGCCCATTCCGAGTACCAGCACACTCTGGCCGGAACGGGCATTCAGACTGCCCACGGTCCAGGGATAGGCCGCATTGGCGGCATCAATCGCCACCCGACTGAGCATTACCTGGGTAACAGCGCCCGCGATGGCGCCAATGCCAATTCCGGCGACGATAAAGCGATAGCCGCGGGTACCATTGGCGCCCGCCAGACCAAAGGCGATCGCCGTGGCGGCTGCCGCTCCGGCCAGAGCCATGGCTGATGGCGCCAGCGATAGCCCCACACCCACTACCGACGCGACGGCAAAGGCGGTAGCCGCGTTATCGATGCCGATAATGCCCGGTGTCGCCAGACGGTTACGGGCCAGGGTCTGCATCAGGCATCCGGCCATGGCCAGCGCCGCGCCACTCAGTAGTCCCGCAATTACCCGGCTCAGACGAAGCTCGTTGATCACGAAATCGGTTATTGGGTCTGCGTTACCGGCTAATGCCCTGAGGGTATCGAACAGGGAAACCTGCACGGTACCGGTGGCCAGCGAGATGATGGTTGCCAGGACTAACAGCCCGAGCAGGGCGGTATTAACCAGAGCGTTACGTTTGTCCGGCATGGCGAATCCTGCGGTCATAGCGAAGGCATCCGGCCGGCCCGGACAATGGCCAGCAGCACCGGAGCGCCAATCAGAGCGGTAACCACCCCCAGAGGCATTTCGGCGGGCGCGGCAATCAACCGGGAAACCACGTCGGCACCCAATACCACGGCAGGGCCAACAGGCACACACAGCCAGAGGGTCTTGCGGATATCCGGGCCAGAAAAGGCCCGGGCAATAAACGGCACCACCAGCCCCACAAAGATCAGCGGCCCGGCCAGGGCCGTTGCCGAGCCCACCAGAAGAGCAACCGTGAGGGTGATCAGGAAACGGATTCGCCCCGGGTGATGTCCCAGCCCAACGGCCGCCTTTTCGCCCAGGGCCATGGCTGCCAGTGGTCGTGCCACGGTAGCCATCAGAACCAGCGCGAGTGTGATGGAAGGAAGCGTTGCCCAAAGTATGGATAAGGGTTTGCCGGCCACGCTGCCGGTAATCCAGAAGCGAATCTCATCGGCGGCTCGCTGGTCTATCAACATCAACATGGAGGTCAGCGCCAGCAGCAGTCCGGTCAGGGTGGCCCCGGCCAATACCAGGCGCACAGGATCATTGCCCAGCCCCTGCACCCGGGTGGCGGCGATCACCAGGGCGCAGCCGGCCAGCGCCCCGAGCTGGGCGACCAGAGTGGTGAGTGTGGCTGTGGTGGCTCCCAAGAGGATGGCCAGGGCCACTGCAAAGCCACTGCCAGCGCTGACGCCCAGCAAGCCAGGCTCGGCGAGCGGATTGCGGGTCATGGACTGGAGCAGGGCACCAGCCAGGCCCAGTGCGAGGCCGGTGACCAGGGCAATGATGGTGCGGGGTAGCCGAAGTTCGGTGACCACAAACCAGGCTTCCTCAGTGCCATTGGCCATCAGCGCCGCAATGGCATCGCTGGCAGACACCGGGCCGGCGCCATAGAGCAGGCTGGCCAGTACCACCAGCAACAATAAAAATCCCGCAGCCAGAAGCGGCGGGAAAAAAGCGCGAGACGCAACCACGCTAGTCGGGGATAGAGCGTTTAACATTGGGCGCTTCAGGGCTGAATGGCCGTGACCGCAGCTTCGATGTCATCAAGAATGGCCAGTACCGCCAGAGGTCCGGTAGCGCTGGTCCAGAGTTGCCCGCTGACGGTGATCACCCGGTCGTGTTCAACCGCATCCAGGCGGGCAAAGGCCGGGGATTGGCGGGCTGCCTCCAGTGCTTTATCGCCATCTGCATTCAGTGTCGCCAGGAATACCCAGCTTTGATCCATGCTGGACAGGTTCTCCAGGCTCAGTGGTTCGCTATGGGGGCGACCTTCTTTAACCAGATCATTGTCATCTATCCGGAAGCCTACTGCCTGAAGAATCGAGGCCGAGAACAGGCCTTCCGCCATCACCAGGGGGCCCTGGGGCATCCAGCGAACCAGGGTGGCATCTCGCTGGGCTTCCGGGATGCGGGCCTCCACAAGGGCGGCAACTTCGGCAATGCGTGATTCGACTTGGGCAATCACCTGCTCAGCGGCTTCTTCCCGCCCCAGGGCTTTGGCGAACAGGCGGGTTTCCCGTTCCCAGCTGTCTGATTGGAACATGGGAACATCTGACACGATCACCGGCGCAATCCGCGACAGCAACTGGTATTGCTGCTCATTGGTGCGTGGCGCCGCCAGAATCAGATCGGGCCGGACGGAGATAACCGCTTCAATATTGGTTTCGGCCGGAGCGCCCACAATAGCGATATCACCCGCCCGGGACTTGATGTAATCGGCAACGTCGCTGCCGCCACGGGTAATCACTGCGCCCACTGGGTTGGCATCTACGGCCAGTGTCGTGTCCAGGGCACCCTCATACAGTGTGACTACTCGCTCTGGCTGGCCGTTGACCGTTACCGGGCCATAGGCCGTTTCCACAGACCGGGTATCCGCGAGACTGGCACCCACGCCCATGGCGGAGAGAGCCAGTACGGCAATGGAACGGAGAAGCGTCTGTTTAGGGGGGTGAGTGCGGCATGTCATGGTCAGTGCGCTCCGGCAGCGGGGTGTTAGATAGCTTGCAAATTTTAATGGAAAATAATGATAATGGTTCTCGTTAAGGTTTTAAAGTGATAAATTGGAACGGTCAGTTGCAAATAATGGAACCAAATCATGTATGACTTGCAGGAGCTGGAGGCCTTTGTGTCCGTGGTGCGTACTGGCAGCCTGACCGCCAGTACCCTGGATCTGGGACTACCCAAGTCCACTCTCAGCCGCCGGATTCGGCAACTGGAGGAGAATGTGGGGCAGCCACTGCTGTTGAGGCAATCCCGGAAGATCGTGCCGAACGATGCCGGGCGTGTGTTCTACCGCTATTGCAACGACATTCTCGAGTTGGTGGTGCAGGGGCGGGAGGCACTGGACGAACTCAAAGCCGAGGTAACCGGCAAGCTGGAATTGCGTTGTCACGAATCTTTTGTGCGTGGCTGGTTTTCCGGGGTGGTTGAGTCCTTTATGGCTGACCATGACGACCTTCGTGTTGCGATTCACACCCAGAGGAACCTGCCGGAAGCGGTCGAGGACGGTGTGTGTATCTGGCTGGGCGAGGCCGGTGAGACAGCGCTGCGCCACGAGGTGCTCGGTGTGCTCAAACAGGGTATTTTCGGTAGCCCGGCCTATTTCCGGCAGCACGGCAAGCCGGCTTCACCGGGAGAGCTTGCCCATCATCCCTGGGTGGATCTGCTGGGTATGGCAGACACCGGGGTGATACTGCATCACTCCCGCCAGGGCAATTTTCCGCTGTCGCTACCGGATCGCCGGTTTACCGTGGATCAGTTCAATGTACAGGGTGACGCCATTGCAGCGGGCCGCGGCCTGGGGTTGATGCCGGCCTGGCTGGTAGAGCGCCGGCTGACGGCTCACCCCGGTAGCTTTCAGTCCTGTTTACCGGACTGGTATGGACCCGACCTACCAGTAACCTTGCTTTATCCTCATGGTGTTCTTCCCCGTCGGGTGCGGGCCTTTATTGCTCATTTACGAAGCTGTATCCCGGAGGAATGGACGGGGGGTGCTGGAACTGCCACACAGGCTGTTCCGAAAAGCGGAACGCATCATTCCAACACCTGAACCCTTGCGTTGTGTTAATGTTCACGCCACTGATAATGATTCGCAAATGCGAAAACTGATACATCGTGAACGTTGCACAACACAAGGAGTTATTCATGCGCCGTCGTTTTCCTTTGCTGGCGTCAGCGATTGCCCTGGCCAGTGCCACCACCGCAAGTCTGGCCCAGGCCGAGCCCGTTGAGCTGGGTGAAATTGTGGTGACTGCCGCTGGCTTTGAGCAGAGCATCTCGGATGCGCCGGCCAGTATTTCGGTGATCTCTGGCGAGGAGCTGGCGAAGAAGTCCTACAAGAGTATTGTCGATGCGGTGAATAACATCCCGGGAGTGTACGTAACCGGTGGCGGTGGTGCGCAGGATATAAGCATTCGGGGGATGGATGACAGTTACACGCTTTATCTGGTCGACGGCCGGCCGGTCTCAGCGGGGCGTTCGGTAAACACCAACGGCCAGGACGGTGGCAAGCAGATTGCTCTGCCGCCCATCTCCATGATCGAGCGGGTTGAAGTCATCCGTGGCCCGATGTCGTCGCTGTACGGTTCTGAAGCCATGGGCGGCGTCATCAACATCATCACCCGCAAAAACCGTGGTGAGTGGGCGGGCACTATCTCATCCGAGTACACCAAATCTCTGAACGATGTCAGCAACGACAGCCGGCAGACCAGCCTGTTTGCCGGCGGCGCATTGGTGGAGGACCTGCTCAGTGCGGAAGTGAATGCTGCCTGGGGAGGGGATGATGAGAGCGATTTTGCCGGTGCCGATGACTCCGCACGCAGTACCCCGGAAAGCAAGCGCAAGCAGGGTGGTGCCAAGCTGATTCTGACTCCGGATAGTCGCAACGAATTTGCCCTGAGTTACGACAGCTCCCGTCTGGAAGAGACCAGCACACCCGGCAAGAGTGTGGCAGAGGATGAAACCGGCTCAAACTACATCTATGACAAAGATGTATACGTGCTGTCTCACGCCGGCAACTATGGCGATTGGTTGACCCGGAGCTTTATCCAGCATGACCTGTCCGAGCGGGTACAGGATCAGACCAAGAAAGAGAAAGTATCGATGCTGGATACCCAGGCTACACGGTTCTGGGGCGACCATGTGCTGACGGTGGGTGGCCAGTACAAAAAGGAAAAGCTGACCGACGAAACCAACGGTTTGCTGACATCCAATATTCCAGGCGCCGTCCGCAGTGTTGATCGCTGGATCGCTGCGGTGTACTCGGAAGTGGAGTGGGGGCTGACCGAGCAGTTGTCGGTGACCACAGGGCTGCGTTACAACGACGACGAGCTGTTTGGCGGTGAGTTTTCACCAAGGGTTTACGCACTTTACGATCTGACGCCAGAGCTGACCCTCAAGGGTGGGGTGTCTACGGGATATCGTCAGCCGGGTCTGGCCGATGTGACCGAAGGCTTCGGCCGTGGCACTGGCGGCGGTGGCTCACCTGCGCCGCATCCACGGGCATTGATCATCGGCAACCCGGAACTGGATCCGGAATCCAGTATCAGCTACGAGGCGGGAATGGTGTTTGATAGCCGGGCCATGGGGCTGAACGCCAGCGTGATGCTGTTCCAGACCGATTTCAAAGACAAGATTGCCGAAGACCGGCTTTGTGAGTCTCCCAATGGGGATCGCGATGACCCGGCCACCTGGACCTGCAGCTTTCAGGGCAACGACTACCTGTTCCTGAGTACCCGGGCCAACATCGACGAAGCCGAAATGCGAGGCGTCGAACTGACGCTGGATTACCGGCTCACCGACGCGGTCACTCTGAATTCCAGCTACACCTACACCGACTCTGAACAGAAGACCGGGGAGTACAAAGGCGAACCGCTGAACAAAATTCCTGAGCACATGGCTAACGCCAACCTGGACTGGCAAGCGAATAACCGCCTGAATCTTTGGTTCCAGGCCAACTACCGTGGCGAAACCAGCGATTACCTTGGCCGCCGTAGCATGTCAGATGGCACGCCGGGTTACACGCTGATGGATGCTGGCCTGCTTTACCAACTGACCGATTCTGCCCGGGTGACCGCGGGTCTGTACAACCTGGCTGATAAAGAAATCACCAATGATGACTATGGCGTGGTGCTGGATGGCCGTCGCCTGAACCTTGGCCTGGCGGTCGACTTCTGAGGATAGTAACCATGACTTCAATGAAACGAATTATGGCTTTTGCTCTGGCCGGCATAACCCTGACCGGGTGCGCGACCACGACGGAAGTAACCGGCCCCACGGTGATCAGCTACGATCACGGTGCACTGGACACCTTGCTGGAGCTGGGTCTGGAAGAAAAGGTTGTGGCCATTCCACACCAGAGCCTGCCGGATTATCTGGCGGACCTGGGTGCAAGGCTGCCGGACGCAGGCGGTCTGAAGACCCCCGATTTGGCATTGGCCACTGACCTGAAACCAGGATTGGTACTGATGACCGGGCGCCAGGGCGCGGAAGCCCTTACGTCCTTTGCGAAGGAGGCTCCAGTACGTGATGTCACGCTGGAGGGGAATGATCTTCAGGTCGCGGTGAATGACCGGGTGCTCAGCCTGGCTGGCTACTACGGCCTTGAAGAGGTGGCTGGGGTAGAGCTGGACGCGCTCTGGCAGCACGTTGAGGCGCAAAAGGCGACCTTGGCCGACGCAGGTACCGTTACCGTGGTGACCCATAATAACGGGAACTTTTCACTTCGGCAGGAAGCATTGGTCTACGAGCTACTGGCGTTGACACCTGCGGCTGTGCCAGACAGTGTGCAGCCCGTCGTGCGTGGCGAGCGTACCTTCTATCCGGTAACAGCCGATGTTCTGGCGCAAATGGCGCCGGATAACCTGCTGGTGGTTGATCGCAGTGCCGCGATCGGAGATGAACCGCTGGCGCCGGAGACGTTGAAAGCTTCGTTGGCCGAGGCTGGTGTGTCTACCGAAGTTGTGGTGCTTAACCCAGGCCTCTGGTACCTGTCCGGTGGCGGCTTGCAGAGCGTACGGCTGCAAGTGGATGAAGTGGTGAACGCGGTGCGGTAACTCTCGCGCAGCAGAACCTTAAGGCCTGCCGGCAAACGCCGACGGGCCTTTTTTGTTTGCGCCGCTTTGGTCAATAATGCTCGGCTATGAAACTGATCCTCAGCAGAAAAGGCTTCGACAGTTCCGCTGGTGGCTGTCCCAATCCGGTCTTCCCGGACGGCAGTTGCCTGGCACTGCCCATTCCGGATGACCAGTCGCCCATTCGCTATAGCCAGGTCCGGCGCCACGGAGAAAGCATTGGTTCGCTGGTGTCGCAGCTTACCGGGCAGCAGGCGTTTTCCAGACGTGGTGCGCATCTGGATCCCGATGTTATCGAAAGTGCCTATCCCCGGCTGCCAGGCTGGCGCCCGGTGCTTGGCCAGCACAGTTCGGCCCAGGCGCACCTGGCCAATCATGACATTGGGCCTGGTGATCTTTTTCTCTTTTTTGCGCTGTTCCGGCCGGTGGAACGTTATCGGAGACGATGGCGCTTTGTGCCCGATAGCCGACCGTTTCATGCTGTCTGGGGCTGGTTGCAGGTGGCCGACGTCTGGCCTCTGGGCGACGCGTCGCCGGTACCGGATTGGGCGCGCTATCATCCGCACCTGCATGGCGAGCGATCAGCACAGAACAGTCTCTATGTCAGCGGCGACAGGCTTCAGATTCCAGGCTTGCGTGAGGATTTGCCAGCCGCCGGAGCCGTGGAGGCTTTGTCAGATCAGCACCGGCTGACCGCACCCGGAGCCTCAATGGTCACGGACTGGCGCTTACCGGCTGGCTTCATGCCCCAACCTGGTAAGTCACCCCTCAGTTATCATCACAATCCGGAACGCTGGCGCCTGGAGGATTCCGGGGAATACTGCCGCTTAAAGTGCGCGGCACGTGGTCAGGAGTTTGTCCTGGATCTGGAGCAGTATCCGGGAGTCAGTGAATGGTTGCTGACCCCGGGACTGCTCTCTTAAAAGGTGGTGCTTAGCAGGTAGGCCGTATAGCCCACGAAGATGGCCAGCAGCCCAACACCTTCCACACGATTGATACGCCCGGGCCCGCGAAATCCATAGCCTAGCACAAACAGGGCGAGGGTCAGGCCCACCATCACTGGAATATCCCTGATCAAGACTTCATTGGCCACCGCCATGGGGGCAATGGAGCCGGCAATACCGACCACGGCCAGGGTGTTGAACAGGTTGGAGCCCAGAATATTACCCAAAGCCAGATCATGCTCGCCCTTGCGGGCCGCAATGATAGAAGAGGCCAGTTCCGGCAGAGATGTGCCAATAGCCACAATGGTCAGGCCGATCACGAGGTCACTGACGCCAAAGCGGGTGGCAAGATCGACTGCGCCCCAGACCAGAATACGGGAGCTGATAATCAGCAGAACCAGCCCCACGACCAGCCAGAGCATCGCGTTGCGAATGGGCATGGGATGAGTGGCAAGCTCGGCATCCATTTCGGTGGCGAAGACATCATCAGTTTTTCTCATGCCAGACCAGATACTCCAGCCCAGCACCAGCGCAAACAGCACCAGCAGGCCGGTCGCATCCAGCCGGCTGAGTTCGCCGTCAAACAGCAGCCAGGCCGCCGCCAGGGTAACCTGGGCCAGAATCGGCAATTCCTTGCGCATCACCTGAGAGTGTACGGCAATGGGGGCAATCACGGCGGTGATACCGAGAATCAGGCCGATGTTGGTGATGTTGGAACCATAGGCATTACCCAGCGCCAGGCCGGGGTTGCCCTGAGAGGCCGCCAGCGCGGAAACCACCATCTCCGGTGCCGAGGTACCAAAGCCAACCACCACCATGCCAATCAGTAAAGGTGGCATTCCGAAATGGCCAGCCGTAGCGGCCGATCCTTCAACAAACCGGTCGGCACTCCAGACCAGAAGGGCAAGGCCGGCAAGAATGGCGAGAGATGCAATCAGCACGTTGTTGGCTCCCAGGTTGATGTCGGAGTATTTGACGGCAATCGCAATGGCCGCACAATTACACAGAACTACCTATCAGCCAGTGGCAATTCAGGCTCTCTTGAAACTGGCCAGGGCCACCGCTGCGGTCACGAACAGGCCACCAAAAACCCGGTTCATTTGCCGCTGGCGCGCAGGGGTGGTCATGAACCGGAACAGCTGGCTGGCGAGAATGGCATAGCCTACCATCACCAGGATATCGACAAAGATCAGCGTAGCCCCCATGGTTGCCAACTGAGGACCATGGGGCGCGCCCGCCACCAGAAACTGGGGGAACAGGGCAATCAGGAAGATGGTGGCCTTCGGGTTGGTGAGGTTTACCAGAGCTCCGTTCCAGAACTGCTGTCTTGGACTGAATCCGGAGAGGTCCGCCCGGGATGCTTCAATAGGTGGCTCCCTCCATTTCTGGATGCCGAGCCAGATAAGGTAAACCACGCCAATCCATTTGATCACTGCCAAAGCAGTATTGGAGGAGGCGACGATTGCGCCCAGCCCGGCGCCTACCAGCACGATCTGTGCGCCGTAACCGAATTGCTGACCGGCAATGGTGGGCAGAGATTTACGCACCCCGTAGCGAAGCCCGCTGCTCATGGAATTCACCGCGCCGGCACCAGGCGAAATACTGATAAAAACAGCTGCGACCAGAAAGGTCAGCCAGACAGTGAGTGTCATTGCTTACGCTCTTGCTGAATCCGAAGATGTTATACTAACCGCCACAAAACACCGGCCAGAAGAGGAGACTGGGAGATGGCCAGAAAACGGGCGAAAGCCACGCAGCATAGTGCTGTGCAACGGGAATTGAGAACACCAAAATACCAGATGCGTGTGGTTGAGGACAAAACCAAATACAAGCGCAGCCGGGACAAGACGGTTCGGTCGGAGGGCTTTCGCAAAGCCGCGTGAAAGTGGTTTTACGAAAGCCTTTCGTGCCCTCCTATCCCGGACAGTTCTTGCCAATCGTCGCTGGCCGGTTGTCATAAAAGCTTCATGAATGGCCGCTGGGTCGCTGTTATCCTGTAGTGTTTACTGACATGGAACACGGCAGGAGCCGCACAGGATGAGAATCATCGCCTTTTACAGCCCCAAGGGCGGGGTTGGAAAGACCGCCGCTGCGGTCAACACCGCTTATCTGGCCAGCCGGGACAATCTGAGGACCTTGCTCTGGGATCTGGACCCACAGGGGGCATCCAGTTTCTACCTTGCCGGAGCAGAGCCCGTGAAGGGCCGGAAACTCTCCAAACTGCTGGAGGGGAAATCGCCCATTGCCCGCTTTATTCACGAAGACGTTTATCCCAACCTGGATTTTATCCCCGCCCATTCCAGCTTTCGAAATTTCGACATCAAGCT